>JAKEEV010001317.1 GCA_022616395.1 Planctomycetia bacterium
CCGACCGCGACGCGGTCGAAATCGCGCTCCTTCAACATGCACTCAATCGCCAACTGCCGGTGTTCGCGGTGTGTCGCGGAATTCAGATTCTCAACGTCGCCTGCGGCGGAACACTCTATCAGGATGTGAAGGCACAAGTCCCCGCGGCGCTCAAGCACGACTACTTCCCCACGCCTGAACAACCGAGCCGCAAGTTCCTCGCTCACGACATCACCGTGAAGCCCGGTTCGCATCTGGCCCACATTCTGGGCGATTCTGTCGTGCCGGTGAACAGTATGCACCACCAAGCAATTAAGGATCTCGCCCCGAGACTTGCTCCCACAGCCTACGCGCCTGATGGAATCATCGAGGGCGTTGAAGGCACCGATAGTCAGTATCTCATCGCGGTGCAGTGGCACCCGGAAGAGTTGACCGAGACGCAACCCGGCATGGCCCGTCTGTTCAGCACATTTGTTGAAGCCGCCCGCGCCGCATAAACGCCCATTCAGATAAGCCGCACGATAAAGACAGAAGAGAATGGCCACAAAAAAGCACAAAACGCACAAAAGAAAAACAGCAGAGATGAGTTGAAAACACTCTTTTTTGTCTTTGGTTTTCTTTGTGCGTTTTGTGCTTTTTTGTGGCCATTGTGTCTTTTCTGATCGTGTCTTTTCTGCGTTTATCGTGCGGCTTGTCTTTTCGCTATCTTCGGAGGTTCCCCATGCGCTCGCTCGCCTTCGCGTGTCTGTTTGTCGCTTCACCTGCATACGCCGCTGATCTGGAAGCGCGCATCGCGCCGCTTGTGAAAGACCACAAGGGCAAGGTCGCGGTCGCGGTGAAGAACTTGAAGACCGGTGAATCCTTCTATCTCAACGCCGACACCGCGATGCCCACCGCGAGCCTCATCAAACTGCCGATCATGGTCGAGACGTACTGGCAGGCGAAGGAAGAGAAGGTGAAGCTCGACACCACACTCACCCTGAAGAAGGACGACAAAGTGCCCGGTAGCGGTATCCTCACATCGCACTTCTCTGACGGAGCGACGTTCCCGCTTCGAGACGCGGTGCGGCTCATGATCGTCTTCTCCGATAACACCGCGACCAACATGGTTCTCGATCAGATCGGTATTCCGTCCACGAACAAGCGAATGGCGTCGCTCGAACTGAAGAACACGAAGATCAACGCGAAGGTGTTTAGGGGAAGTACGACGAGCATCGACCCGGCGGCGACGAAAAAGTACGGGCTTGGTTCCACCACCGCACGCGAGATGGTTCAGCTATTGGAGTTGATCGAAGGCGGAAAGGTTGTCTCGCCGGACGCATGTAAAGAGATGCTCACTCACCTCAAGGCGTGTGACGACAAGGAGAAGATGACACGGTTCCTGCCCGCGGGGACTGTCGTCGCTCACAAGACCGGTTCGGTGAACGCCTCCAAGACCGACGCGGGAATCATCTACCTGAAATCCGGCCCAGTCGCGCTGTGCGTGCTCACCGATGAGAACGACGACAAGCGCTGGGTGCTCGACAACGCCGGCCAGGTACTGATCGCCAAGATCGCGAAGGAAGTCTACGATCACTTCAACGTGCCGGAGAAGAAATAGCCACGAAGAAAGACAAGCAGAATGGCCACAAAAAAGCACAAAACGCACAAAAGAAAGACAGTAGATTGAGTTCAATTCGTCTCTGTTCTTGTCTTCTTTTTGTGCGTTTTGTGCTTTTTTGTGGCCATTCTACCTTCTTGCTTGCTCGCCAAATTTACTGCGTTTATCGTGCGGCTTCTCTTCCCTCTTCTGGAGCTACACCAATGGCCAAGAAGCAACTTCGCGTCGGGATGATCGGGTACGGGTTCATGGGCCGCGCGCACTCGAATGCGTACAAGCAGGTCGGCCAGTTCTTCCCGTCGAATCATCAGGTTGTGCTGAAGGCCGCGTGCGCGCGCGACGCGGAGAAGATCAAGGCATTCGCCGAGCAGTGGGGCTACGAGTCTACCGAGACCGAGTGGAAGAAGCTCGTCGAGCGGCCGGACATCGACGTGATCGACATCTGCACGCCCAACAACATGCACAAGGAAATCGCACTCGCCGCGACCGCAAACAAGAAGGCGATTCTCTGCGAAAAACCGCTGGCGATGAATGCCGCGGAGGGCCGCGAGATGGTCGCTGCGGTGGAGAAAGCCGGCGTGCCGAACATGGTCTGGTACAACTATCGGCGCATCCCCGCGGTCACGCTCGCGAAGAAGTTGGTTGATGAGGGGCGACTCGGCAAAATCTTCCACTACCGCGCGAAGTTCCTTCAGGACTGGACCATCAAGGCCGACTTGCCGCAAGGCGGGCAGGGGCTCTGGCGGCTCGATGTCGCCGCGGCCGGTTCGGGCGTCAGCGGCGACCTGCTGGCGCACTGCATCGACACAAGTATCTGGCTGAACGGCCGGCTCGATAGCGTCTGCGCGATGACGGAGACGTTCGTGAAGGAGCGAATGCACAACTTAACGGGTAAGGTGGAGAAAGTGGGCATCGACGACGCCTGCACGTTCATGTGCCGCTACGCCAACGGCTCGCTGGGCAACTTCGAGAGCACCCGTTACGCCCGCGGACACAAGGCGCTCTACACGTTCGAGATTAACGGCGAGAACATGTCGCTGTTCTGGGATCTTCACGACTTGCACCGGCTCCAGGTGTTCGACTACAAGGATGAAGGAAAGATCAGAGGCTGGAAGAGCGTGCATGTGACCGACAACAGCCCCGATCATCCTTACATGGACAAGTGGTGGGTGCCGGGACTCGCCATCGGCTACGACGCGAGCTTCACGCACCAGGTTGCCGATTTCATTCAGGGTTTGGAAACCGGCAAGCCGCAAGGCCCGACCTTCAAGGACGCGCTCGAAACGCAATGTGTCCTGGATGCGATCCTCGACTCCGCCAAAGGCGGCAAGTGGGTGACCGTGGCGAAAAGCTGAGATTGTGCGCTACGAACGGGGGGCATTATCCTTCTCGTTCAAGAGGTGTGGGATGGATACACAACAACAGAGGCTCATCACGGTGGAAGAGTTCGCCGCGATGACGCAAGACGACGACTGGACAGAGGAGATTATCGACGGAGTTCTGTATCGCAGCCCGCCAGGGTACGCGCCGCATGGAATTGTTTGTGGCGCGTTGGCTTGGGTTTTCGGAAACTACAAGCGCGGTGTTGGTGCGCTTGTATCGATCGGGAGCGGATTGGTTGTCGCGCGGAATCCAGATTCCATACTCGCGCCAGACCTTCAAGTCTTTTCTGCTTCTCGCCCTCCTGATACACGAGAGGGTTGGCCCACAATTCCG
>JAKEEV010001318.1 GCA_022616395.1 Planctomycetia bacterium
CCCCGAAGGGGTTCCAGACCAAAGCCCAGGGTCGCGAAGCGCACCCTGGGTTTGGTGTTGCGAATTCCTCACGCAACCTTTTTCTCGGGCGCGGTCGATTCCCATTTGGTCGCGGCGGCCTTCAATGCCGGGTGCGTGACGAACAGGTGCCACACAACCGCCTGGAACGCTTCCGCGTGTGGCGTGACGTGCGCTGGGTTCACCGTGGGCACGATCACGCAAGCATCCGCCACCTTCGCGGTGTAACCGCCGTCGCGACCAACGATCCCGCAGACCGTTGCGCCAACTTTCTTCGCGTGTTGAACAGCGCGAACAAGATTCGGGCTGACGTTTCGCTCCAGGTCACCACCGCCGACCGAGAAGACGAGGATCGCGTCGTTGGCGTTCAGGCGGCTACCTCGAAGCCATTCCACAAACACCGTTTCCCAGCCCTCGTCGTTCGTGCGAGCCGTGAGTTCCGAGACGTTGTCAGTGGGCGAATACGTTTCGATGCCCGCGATCTTGCGGAAGTCGTTGACCGCGTGCGACGCGTTGGCCGCGCTTCCTCCGACTCCCAGAATGAACAGCCGACCGCCGCGCTCGCGTGTCTTCGCGAGTGCCTCGACGACCTTGTCGATGGCCGCGGTATCGAGTTTCGAGATGATCTCGCTGGCTTCCGCCAGGAACTGTTGCGTGAATGACATGCGTGGCTCCGTTCCTATGAATCTTCACCCGGACGGCTGGCTGAGTTCAGAAGTTACCGCTCCCTTGCGGTCGCGGCTCGTTAAACGCTTCGACTTCCAGCAGATCAACGAGCCGCGACCGCAAGGGAGCGGAGTTGAAACACTAACCCGCGCGCAGCAAAAACTCTTCGGCTTCTTGCAAACCAGCCGGAGAACCGATCTCGTAGAAGCGTTTCGTCACCTCGAAGCCGACCATCTCGCCGCCGGCCACAAGCGCGCTGTAGAGTTCGGCCAAGTCCGATGGCTGACCGGCTGGGATGCGCTCGATTGCCGCTCGACGCAACAGCGA
>JAKEEV010000216.1 GCA_022616395.1 Planctomycetia bacterium
AGCGACCCGACCGCCGACAAGGACATCATCCGCCGCACGATCAAAATCGTACCGGATGGCTTCCCGACGGTCGGCTCCTTCAGCGACATGATCGAGAAGCGCGCGGCCGGCAGCATTACACTCCCGAAGGACCTCGTGCCCGGTTCGCTGAAGGTGCGTCTGGAAGTGTATCCGACAACGATGGCGGATTTGGTGAAGGGTCTCGATGGACTGCTTCGCGAGCCTTACGGCTGCTTCGAGCAGACCTCGACGACCAATTATCCGAACACGCTGATCCTCGATTACATGAACCAGACCAACCAGACCAACCCCGAAGCCGCCAAACGCGCCAAGGATCTGCTCGACAAGGGATACGGCCGGCTGACTTCTTACGAGTGTCCGGACAGCAAACGGGGCGCGAAGTACGGCTTCGAGTGGTTCGGCTCCCCCGACCTGCAACACGAAGCACTCACCGCGTATGGGTTGCTTCAGTTCAAGGACATGGCTCGCGTGCATCCGGTTGACCCGGAACTCATCAAGCGCACGCAAGCCTTCCTGCTCGGTCGCAAGGACGGCAAGGGCGGCTTCCTGCGCAATCCCAAGGCGCTCGATAGCTTTGGAGGCGCTCCGAAACACACCACCGACGCCTACATTGTGTGGGCACTTGTCGAGAGCGACCCGGACGACAACGAGAAGATGGACCTGAAGAAAGAGATCGAAGCTCTGAAGGCTGAAGCTCTCAACGAAAACTCCACTGGGGGGAAGGACTCTTACTTCGTGGCTCTGACCGCGAACATTCTGCTCCTTCGCAACGAGCGACAGGCCGCCCACCAGTTGCTTGACCGGCTCAAGGACAAGAACTTCAAGTCCGGAGCGGTCACCGGCGCGGTAACCAGCATCACGCGATCTGGCGGCAGCGCCTTGCAGATCGAAACGACGGCTCTGGCGATTCTGGGCTGGTTGCGGGCCAACGATCCGAAGTATGGCACCGCGGTGAAGGACGCGACCAAGTGGATCAGTCAGCAACGCGGAGGCTATGGCGGATTCGGTTCAACGCAATCGACCATCATGGCTCTTAAAGCGCTGTCGATGTTCGCGGCGAAGTCCAAGCACCCGGCCGAGAGCGGAGAGTTTACAGTTTCCGTTGGCGGAAAGGTGATCGGCACGCGGAAGTTCACCGAGAAGGATGTGGATGTCATCGGCCTGGACATTCCGAACCCCGAAGCGGTGTTCAAGGCTGGCGAAACCACGGAAGTCGAGATCGTCACCGACGCGAAGCAGCCGTACCCCTTCGCGCTGGCTTACACGTACACGACACTTACACCCGTGAGTGCCGAGAAGTGCGCCGTGAAGATTGAAACGAAGTTCGCGAAGACTGAAGCCAACGAGGGTGATACGGTCGCCATGACCGTGACTCTGGAGAACAAGCAGAAGGCCGGTCAGGGGATGGCGGTCGCGATTGTCGGCATCCCGGCGGGGATGAAAGTACCGACCGACATGAAGCAACTGACCAAACTTCGCGAGGACGGCGTGATTAGTTACTTCGA
>JAKEEV010000217.1 GCA_022616395.1 Planctomycetia bacterium
CACGCTCCGCTGGGACACGATCCGATGGCTCATATCGCCGTCCCACCACCCGAAGCAGTTCCGCGCGAACTGGCGAAGATCACGCTGCCGCCTTACGTCATCGAGGCGCCTGACCAACTGCTCATTGAAGTGATCCAAACCAGCAAGGTCACGGATCCGGTCACCAAGCAACTGGTGAGCGCGACCGACCGACTGCCCATTCAGACGATTTCTGGTTCGTTCCAGGTGCGCGTGGATGGAACGGTTGGCCTCGGCTTCTGGGGCTCGGCTCCCGTATCCGGACTAACGCTCGATCAGGCGGCCGAAGCGATTCGCTCACACTTGCTTCAGCACCCGACGCTCAAGGAGTTAGGCACGCGACTGGAAAGCCTGATCGTGATCGTGGACGTGATCGCCTACAACAGCAAGCGGTATTACGTCATTACCGATGGAGGAGGGTTCGGCGAGCAAGTGTTCCCGTTCCCCATCACCGGAAGCGAAACAGTGCTTGATGCGATCAGCAACATCAACGGTCTGCCGGATGTCGCGAGCAAGCGCAATATCTGGGTCGCCCGGCGCACTCCACACCCCGGTCAGCCGTGGCAGATTCTGCCGGTGGACTGGGTCGGAATCGCGCAGCACGGTGTTGCTTACACGAACTATCAGGTGTTCCCCGGCGACCGGATTTACGTCAAGGCGCAGCGACTGGTCACCATCGACCGCACGCTCGCCCGCATCCTCTCGCCGATCGAACGGATGTTCGGCATCACGCTGCTGGGTTCCACCACGGTGAACCAGATTCGCGGTCGAGGATTTGGCTTCGGCGGCAACCAATGACAGTCGCAACGCGTCGGATGGGCGGAAGCCCGTCCGACATTCCACAACCAGGAGCTTGAACCATGACACGCCTGTTGCTTGTACCGATTGCGGTGCTTGGAGTCACGAGTTCGGTCACGGCTCAGCCGCAGCCACAACCGTACCCGACCGTCCCCTACTACCCGCCACAGGTTCTGATGGGGAACATCTACAACCCGCGGACGCAACCGCTCAGCCCGTATCTGAATTTGTTTCGCGGGTTGAATCCTGCGGTAGACTACTACTACGGTGTGCGGCCGGGAACCGTTGGCGGAGGGAGTTTCGGGGCGCTCGGGGCACCCTTTACCGCCGGGGGAGGCAACCGCACTGCATTCTTCCCCCAACTGTCGGCCGCTCCGGACCCGCTTCAATCGGGAGGAGTGATTGACAAAGATCCCGATCCTCCCCTTCTCCCGCCCGCCGGTCATCCGGTTGTGTTCAATAACACGATGGGTTACTTCCCCTCTCCGCTTGGTAATCGCGGAGGGGGATCGCGGCCGGGACTTTCTGGAATCGGGACGACACGCCCACCAGTTCCGAAGAAGTAGGCACGCGTTGCCGAGGCGGGCTTGGAGTGTGGTCCGCTCGCTCCGCGAGCGGAG
>JAKEEV010000218.1 GCA_022616395.1 Planctomycetia bacterium
CGCGCGCGGGCTGACACTGCGGGGAGAATGAGAGAGGTACACGAGAAACCTCCGCGAATTGGAAAGGAAGCAAGGCAAACGAAATGGCAGCGAGTAACGAACGCACTTACGCTAACCGGCCTATCAGAAATGAGTCTTGGCGGTTCGGGTCAATCGGATTGGCGAATCGGGCCACCCTCGCGCAGCATAGGAATGGGTCGGTCCGTTTCACGCCAGTGACCCGGTGCCATGCGAGTGTGTCGTTTGAACGCCCGGTAGAAGCTTGAGAGTTCCTCGTAGCCGCACTCGAAGGCAATCGGAGCGATTCCGCGCTTGGTTTCACGCAACAGCCGACAGGCGTATTCGATTCGCACCCGTTCAACAAAATCGGCATACGAACACCCCGCGACAGCGCGGAAGAGGCGGGTGAATGATCGCCGACTCATTCCCAGATCGGCCGCGACTCGATCAATGCTCACCGGTTCGTAGAAGCGGTGCGTCAACTCCGCGACGAAGCGTTCGAGGGCGCGGCGGTTGGCGTCGTTTGGTGTGGGTTCAGTGCGGTGAACGTTTGGCGCGGTCGATGCGCGGGCCAGAGACGCAACCAGTTGCAGTGTCAGCCCAACAATGAGCGCGCGACCGCCCGGTTGCGTGTCGGTCTGTTCGTAGAGCAGCCTGCGAATGCCCGCTCGCACGCGCCCGGCGAGACTTCACGCGCTGGGAACAACTCCGGCGCGAGTGTACCGGATCGCGTCCGGGTCGTGGGCGAGCAATTCGGCCGATACTCCAATGCCGTAGAGCGTCAGCGGTGCGTGCGGGTCTTCGATGGTGTGTTGCGCGCGAGGCGGAACGATGACCACATCCCCGGCTCCGCATTCGTGGCTGTGGCTGTCGATGACGAACGCGCCGGAGCCATCGAGCACATAGAAGATTTCGGCGAACGAGTGCGACTCGGGTTCCATCGTGAACCCGTGATCGTGCTGAGTCTCCCACACGTAGACGCCGTGTGGAGGTAAATGAACGGCAACCGGCGAACGCCGCGGATTCATGACGTGATCCCCTGGAGAGTAAGGGGACAGGCAGTTTACCACACAATGAGAACGCCGTCACGATTGCGTTGGGTCAGAGGCTTCGATAACCTTCATTCGACACATTCACTCAAAGGGAGAATGCCCGATGACCACCCGCCGTTTGCTTGTCGTTGCACTGTTGGTGTGCGCGAGTTCCCTGCTGTCCTCTCGCGCGATAGCAGACGACAAGAAGCCTGCCCCCAAACCGAAGCCGATCGACAAGGACACCATCAAGGAGTGGGCCGATCGCGGATTTGCGGTCGGGTGGATGGGGGAACAGAATGGACAGTTGGTATTCGCGCTTGATCCGAAAGGACTCAACGGAGTGGTACCGACGTTCAGACCCGTGCGGCCAGTCGCTGTCGAGAACCTGAAGAATCTGCCGTTGGTCGACGTGCCGTTCGGAATTCACTTCGCCCTCACTGAAGTGACGGATGCACAACTGAAGCACCTCGCCAGCCTCCGGAACCTCACTTCCCTCAACCTGGCGTTTACCAGGATCACAGGCGAGGGATTGAAAGACCTCGCCAAACTCAAAAAGCTCACAACGCTCAACTTGTCCGACTCCGAGGTGACGGACGCGGGGCTGAAGGGACTCGGCGAACTCAAGAGCCTCACCTTCGTTCATCTGGGCAGCACGAAGATCACGGACGCGAGCTTGAAGGAACTCGCTGGTTTGGAAAACCTCACCGCGCTCTGCTTGGGTTCCACCACGGTGACGGACGAGGGGTTAAAGGAACTCGCGGGTCTGAAGACCCTCACTCTCCTCGACGTGAACGGCACGAAGATCACGGATGCGGGGCTGAAGGAACTGGCCGCGCTCACAACCCTCGCGACACTCGACCTGGGCTTCACCACGATCGCGGACGAGGGGTTGAAGGAACTGGCCGCGTTCAAAAACCTTTCGTCACTCTCGCTGGTCAATACCAAGCTGACCGACGAGGGAGTAAAGCACCTCATCGAGTTGAAGAACCTCACCGCCCTGAATCTGTCTGGCACGAACGTGACGGATGAGGGACTGAAGGAACTCGCCAAGTCCACGAACCTGACAACACTCTCGCTCGGCAACACTCAGGTGACGGACGCGGGTGTGAAGGTGCTTGCCGGACTCAATAACTTGACCACTCTTTCCCTGCGCAGTACCAAGTTGACGAACGCGGGTTTGAAGTCCCTCGCCAATCTCAAGACCCTCACATCACTCGACCTGTACGGCACGAAGATCACAGACGCGGGGTTAAAGGAACTCGGCAACTTCAAGAATCTTGTCTCCCTCTCGTTGAGGCACACGGAAGTGACAGACGCGGGGATGAAGGAGATCGGGAAGCTGAAAAACCTGACGACACTCGACTTGGGTTTCACCCAGGTAACGAACTCGGGGCTGAATGACCTGACGGGTTTGAAGAACCTCACTCTCCTGGACCTCAGCGACACGAAGGTATCGGTCCTCAGGGTGAGAGAACTCCAGATGGCACTGCCGAAATGCAAGATCATCCACGAGTGACCCGCCAAGCCGCGACGCTCCTTCGGCGGGATGCTACACTGTACGCATCCCACCACGCGGAGCATTTCAATGGACGATAGCGATTCACCGGCGGCGCTTGATGCGGCCACGTTCGAGCGGCTGCAACAGACACTCAACGCGCGCGGAGCGGCAAGCGCGATTGACGAACTCATCGCGGAGTTGCGCAAGGCCGAGGACTTTCAGGGACTCTTCTACGCGCTACTCATGAAGAAGCGCGTGGAACTCGGCGTCTCTCCCTTCCCCACCGGCCCCGCCAGCGACCTTCCTCCTCACACGCACGAACCCTACGAGCAAGCCATTCGAGAAGCCGGCCGGCATGTCGGGGGGATTCTGCTTGATCGCGGAGATCTGGGCCGCGCGTGGGGATTCTTCCGACTGATTGGCGAACCCGATCCGGTTCGAGCGGCAGTTGAAAAGTACACGCCCGGCCCCGATGACGATGTCTACCCCGTCATCGAGATCGCGTGGCAACACGCGGTGCTTCCCAAGAAGGGCTTTGACCTCGTTCTCGACCGACACGGCATCTGTTCGGCCATCACGATGGTCAGCAGTTCCGATTTAAGTTCAAATACCGAACTGCGCGACTACTGCTTCGGCCGACTGGTCAGGGCGTTGCACACGCAACTTCTCGAACGATTGAAAACAGACCTCGTGAGTCGCGGAGTAACGATTCCACCGACTGCAACGCTTCCGCAAATCGTGCGCGGACACCCCGAACTCATGGCGGATGATGCGTACCACATCGATACGTCTCACCTGTCGAGCGTGGTGCAGATGAGCACCCATCTGTCTGCGGGTCCGGAAGTGAATCTTGCGCGCGAGTTGTGCATGTACGGCCGAAAGCTCGCGCCCGGTCTGCAAGGACACAACGACCCGCCGTTCGAGGAGAACTACGAAGACTTCCTCGCGTACTTGAACATTATCGCGGGGGAGAAGGTGGACGAGAACTTGTCCCGTTTCGCGGCGAAGGCTGAGCGCGAAGCCGCTGAGGGAGCGACTTACTCGGCTCAGGTGTATGTGAACTTGCTCGTGCGCGCCAACCGCCCGGCGGAAGCGCTTGCCGCAGCGAAGAAGTTCCTGATGCGCGAAGAGGATCGCGACCTGATCTGCCCCGGCGTGAACGAACTCGCCCGGCGAGCGGGCGACTACGCGACAATCGCCGAGGCCGCCAAGACCCGCAACGACCCCGTCGGCTTTCTGGCTGGCCTCATCGCCGGGAAGAAGTAAGGCGAACCCGCTCGCAAGGGTGGTGGGTGTTGGCGAACCCCGCCCGCAAGGGCGGCGGGTGTGGTGACCCACCGCCCTTGCGGGCAGGGTTCGCCGGTGGCTTACTTCTTCCTCACGCCTCCCGCGGGTTGCACGCTGCCGGGGTATGGCGCGTAGCCCGCGTTTTGAGGTGCCGCGGGAGCAGGAGCGACAAGCGGTTCGATTCGCAATTCGTCGAAGTACGCGACACCGACACCAGTGAGTGCCACTGTGAGCGAAATCTGACCGGTCGCGGGCACTTTCCGATACAGATGGAACTTCTTCCACTTCCCGCCGGTCGTCAGGAGCCGCACGGCAAGCGGTTCGCCGCCCGCATCATCGTAGAAGAGCGCCCCGTCGGCCGTTCCCTGAATCTCGCCCGGCACCTTCACCCATCCGCTTACGCGAACCAGACTCCCCGGCGGCAAGCGCACCGGCGGACTGTCCACTGTGAGGAATGTGCGCTCAAGCGGATGCGTTGTCTGAGCGATGGGCTTTCCGTCTCGGCCAACCTGCCCACGTCGGCGAACTTCCAGCTTCAACACTCCGCGACCCAGCTCCGGCGCGGGCGGAACATACCCCTCGTCTCCGGTTGGAATTGGCCGACTCGGCCCGAACATCTTCAGCGGAGGGGGATCCTTCTTCGGTTCGATTTTGTCCACGAGTTTCGCAGACGGCACAATCCCGGCCGCCACATTCACGCGATCAAGCGTTCCGAATCGAGCGCTCCAGCCGGGAATCGCACTCACTTCCAGTCCGGTTTCGGGAACACCGCCCGTCGGCTCAAAGGTGCCGCCAGAAAGTACGTTCTCGACTAACTGACTGGCTTGCACCGCGCGGAACAGCTCCCAGTGCTTCGGCAAACTGAAGTAGCTCACCGCAAACGGGCTGGCGGTGGGTGTGTCGAGAGTCGCGGTCGCCTGATACCAGTGATCTCTTGCGATCACGCGCAGCGGACGCAGAGCGCGGTGCGCATCGGCGAATGCCTTGTCGTACAGTTCCGCCGCGAAGTTGCGCCGGGCGTCGTCGTGGAACCTTGCTGCTTGCTCGAAGAGCCGATCAGCGCCGCGCACCGTTACACCCATCTCGAGGAGCTTCGCGTGGATCGCGAACACCTTCTCGTACTCCTCCGCGGCCAGATCAAGCGCCCAGCGAGCCGCGATCCGGCCATACTTCCGCGCATAATCTTGCCACCACACCACAATTCCGTTCTGGTTGAGTTCACTGGTGAACACAATCGGCGTGACCAGGTCGAATTCGCGAATGGTCAGTTCCGTTCCGCCGGTCACCTTGCGGGCATCATTCCGCAAGCATTCCACTCCAGCGGGAGTGATGCGCCACGGATCAGCACCGTCCGCCACAAGAGGAACCGTGATTGTCAGCGAAGCGACCGCGCCCTGTTCGGGAACATACTGCCCGCCTCTGCCGAGCCAGATCGGAAGCAGCACCGCTCCTCGACTGCCACGCAACAGCGCTGCCTTCACGTTCGGGTTATTCGTATCGAGCCACTGCGGGCGTTCGCGTTGCGGAGCCAGGAGCACCGGCGCGAGCATTTCCAGTTCGGAATTCAGAATCGCCATCCCTTGCAATCGGTCGCGGCCGTGGTGCGTGTCCGCCAGGAAGCGATCCGACCAGAAACCCAGTCCGCGACACCCACACGCCACTCCGATGTACGCCAGCACGCGCACCTGTTCCGGGTGCGGGCCGATTGGGTCGTCAAATTTCTCCGCGCCTTTCTTCCCCAGCACGCTCGTGAGATACCAGTCAGGAAGGTGATTCTGAATCCACGTCCAGAACACAGCGTGGCCGGAAGTCAGCGCGGTTCGCTGAACGAGCCAGTCGCGATAGCGCTCAAGTTCGAGGCTGGTGAATAACGGCCAGCGATGTGCTCCGACCAGATCGAGTGAACTGGAATACGCCTGGAAGCCGTCCCACACATCCGCGCCAACCGGGCGCTGCGGGTCGAGATCGCGAAGCAGGTTCTTGGTGCGATCAACGGCCGGGTACTGCTCGTCGGTGCGTCCACCTCCAAGATCCCAGAACAGTACATCTGTGCCGGAGAACTTGCGGTAATAAGTGGCCAGAGCATCCGCATCGCGCTGGAGAGCCGCGGAACCAACCGCGGCGTTTATCGGAGACGATGCAATCGGGGCGGACGGGACGATTAACCAACCCTCGCGATTGGCTTCTTCGAGAACCTCGGTCGAGACATCAGCCGGAACCCACAGCGCATCGAATCCCGCTTGCCGCAGAACGTGGAGCGGAGCGCCTGTGTGTCGAACCGCGCGGAAGAAGAACGGCTTGTTATCCACGAACAGTTGACCGCCCTGTTGCAGAGCCACTCGCCCGCGCGATCCGTTTCCGGGTTTCGTTTGCTTCACCGGAACGCCCGGCGCGGGCGGTTTCGTCTCCGCGGGCGGCTTCACCGGGCCGATGTCGAGGTCATCAATCCACACATCCACTTCGCCCGGCCCGGTGTAAAGGTTCAGCACGAGCCGATCAATATACGCGCCTCCCGTGTTCACCGCGCGGCCGATCTTCGTTTGAAGTACCGGCAAGTGCTTTCCGATCAGCGCGGGCACGTCGGTGAACGTGAGCTTCTGCCAACTGCGAGACTTTTCGTAAGTGTCTCCGATCACGAGCATCGTCAACGGCGATTCGGGCCGAGTTGGGTCGGGTTCCTTGGGGAACACGACACGCGCGCGTAACTGCACGCCGGCCTTCGTTGCCTTCACCCATACGCCCGCGGAGAGCGCGGGGGAAACGGGAGCCTGCGGAGTGTCGTAGTGGTAGTGAATGAACGCCGAGTCTCCGGTTGCAACTTCAGAGGTGAACTTGATGTGCTCGCTCGTCGGTTGACTTTTGAACGCCTGATCGGAGATGTTGTGTTCCTTCACCTCGACCCGGACATTGGCATCTCCGCGAACCAACACCGTGTCCTTCCCGCCGAACCCGTGCCGGTGAATCTGCTGCGCGCCAACCGGCACCAGCGCGAACCCAACGCCCAGAGTAACCAGAGCGGCAACCATCAGCGCCTGAGCACGACTCGGCTTGGGCATCTCAACTGGCTCCTTGTTTACTCAATGCGAACGCGAAATGCGGCTTCGCGGCTATAGCGAGCAAAGCGCGAACGCGGAAGACCAACGGCGCGGAGATACGCGTGATGTGGCAAACTGAGTAATGTGAGTGACGGAGAGGAGAACCAATGACGACCACAAAGCCAGCCGTCGAGCTTCTTCACCGCCTTCTGTATCGCGCCCTCATCGAAATGCGCGAGCAGGGTCGCGAAAGCGGGAACAAAGTGGTGTTCCACCTCGCCGACCTGTTCCACACAACCGCGCTCGAACTTGGACGAGTCGCGGAAGGACAATCGAGTTACCAGAGCGTTTTGCGGAACCTGGAAGAGAAAGCAGCCGAGAAGGGAATCGAGCAGCGGCTGCGCGCAGCCATCGCGGAGATCGAAGACGCTCAATCCGTTCGCCCAGCCGAGTAACGTGAGCTTTACGTGAACCAGGTGGGCGGTGAGCGCTTGCTCCTCTACTCTGCCGATGACGGCTTCTGCCGTCGCACAGTCACGTCTCGAAGGAGTTCACGCATGTTCCGACTGTTCGCGGGCGGTTTCGCGCTTGCAATCCTCGCCCTGAGTTCCGGTTCTCCGGTCACAGCGCAAGACAAGAAAGACAAGAAGGACAAAGTTACAACGTGGGTGCGCGAAGCCGACGGGATCGACCTGAAACTTGAAGTGGGGAAGGACTCAATCAAGTTCTACGTGATGCAGGGCGACAACGGGGCCATCGTGACAACCAAGATGACAGTCAAGGACGGCGTCACGATGCTCGAAGTCACCGATGTGGAAGAGAAAGGCAACTTCCCCCCCAAGCCGAAGAAGGGGCTGAAGCTCAGCTTCAAGTGGACTGTCAAGGGCGAGATCGCCAAGCTCTCAGACCTCGAAGGCGAGGGGCTTGAAAACGCCAAGCCGGTCCTTGAAGGAGAATACAAGTTGAAGAAGTAACACAATCGGAGCCGGAAGCGTAAGCGACTTGGTTTCCCGTCGCTTACGCTTCCGGCTCCGATTGAGATGAAAACCGTCGCGACACTTCCGGCTCCGATTGAGATGAAAACCGTCGCTTACGCTTCCGGCTCCGAAAAAGCGACTGCCGCTTGCGGAGCGGCAGCGGGCGCTTTCGGCACGCGGTTGGGTGTGAACAACAACGGCATCACCAGAAGCATGGTGAGGAAGCCCCAGGCGACGGCCAGCATGAGAGCGTGAGTGAATGAGAATCGGAGGACCGGCCAGAACGCCACGAACCAGATCACAAACAACATCGCGTTGAGCAAGAGGGAGACGGCAATCGTTCCGGTGCTGGGCACGAACAGCGTGCCGAGCTGCTGCTCATCGATGTATCGACTGCCATTCTGCTCGACGTACTTCCGCTCGTTGGTGTAGGTCTTCCTCCCCGTCTTGTCGATCTCGGTCTTGGCGTCGTAGCGCACCGGTTCGGGATCGTTGGCCGTCTTGACTCGAAGCGCTCCGGTCATGTACGGGGTTTCGCCTGTGCTCCCGCTGGGCTTGAACACCTCTCCGCTGCGTTCGTCCACAAACCGCGCCCCCTTCCCGCCGACACTTCGCTTGAACTTCACCGTCACCTCGACCGGGTTGCCGTTGGCGTCCGTCTGGATTTGCCCTTTGCCATCGTTGAGCCAGCGCACGGCTTCAAACTCGGTGAACTCGGTGGTCGTGTAGTCCGCAAAGTTGAAGAACGTGTCGTAGCGGCCGGGGTTCCGCTTGTCGATCCACACCCACAGAGTGATGAACCCACCGACAAGCACCGCGGCCACCAGCGCGCGGATCGGCATCCGGTTGGCCGCTTGCTGGTAGAAGTAACCCTGAAGGATCATTCCACCGCCCAGAAACAGGGCGAACAGAGCCATCGTCACCATGACGAACACAAGCAACAGCGACACGGGCACCTCGGCAGTGGTGGAGAGAAAGTCGGTCGGGTCGAAGTTTACTTCTTCACCTGGAGTGTGGAAGGCTCACGGCACCGCCGAACCTGGGAGTAATTCCAGGATTCGGGAACCGCGACCGGCGGGGTTGTTCCAGCCCCGAATCCTGGAATTACTCCCAGGTTCGAAAGCGGTGCTGGAACAGCCTTCCTCACGTCGTGTGTAAAGCCAAGCGCTCAGGCGACGCAACATCGCCCTGCTGGAAACCAGCGAGCTAAACTCGACCCGACCGATGCGAACACGGTATCTGCGAGACTTGCGCCGGGCAAGGGGTCATGACCCACCCCGCTCGCTTCGCTCGCCGCCCCTCCCTTGAGGGAGGGGGAAAGATAAAGCCCCCTCCCTCAAGGGCGGGGTTGGGGGTGGGTCAAGCTTCGCAACCCAATCCGACTCTTCCCATCTTCCCCGCTTCCGGTTGGCGTTGTGTCCTTGACTTGCCTCGCTATAGTCCGCTCGCCAAACGGTTCTCCTCACCTCGGAGAAGCCCCCGTGTCTGTCGGAATGCTCGCTCTCGCTTTACTCGTCCCGACCGCTCCTCCTGAACCCACCGGGTTACAGAAAGGCGATGAACTCACCTTTGTCGGCACGGTCGAGGAGCAAGTGCGCCGACCCGGTAATCAATTCCGGCGGTTACAGAAGCTCGAAATCCGCGTGCTGGTTCTCGAACAACACGAAACTTCAGTGGACGTGGCGGTTCTCACGCTGTTGCGCCGAACGGATGACGCGGTCGCTGGCGCCGTCGGCACAGTCACCGGAGGAACGCCGGAGAAAACCACTCCCCCCGCGGCTCGGCTCGACCTGATCCGTGTACATGCCGATGGGACTTCGCACCACCTTCACCCCGTCGGCCCTCGTCCGCTCGTGTTCGATCACAAAACACCCGCTCGCGCTCTGCCAGCGATTCCACTGGATGCGTTCGCACCGTTTGAGTTTGGAATGTTTCCTCCCAAACCTCCACGTGCGGCTCCAGACAAGCCCTGGAGCATCGCTTCAAGCGCGCCAAATCGCCCGGCGGAGACGTGGCAGGCTCAGGGAAACGAGTTCATCACCGCCGAGCGCTGCGCTTTGCTTGTGATGAATCAACAGTCTCCGAACTGGGATAAGCCCGTCGGCGGAAAGACCGCGTGGCATCGCGCGGATGCCGTGTGGGTCTCCACGCTCGACTCAACAGCTCGCAAGGTGCATCGAGTCATCAAGCATCGCGACGGACTGGCGACGGAACTGGCTGCGTGGGTTGAAGTGAAGTACCAACTCAAAGACCAGACGCGAGTCATCAACCACACGTTCGACCGCTACCGGCGTGATGTGGAAGTCGCGTTCTCAACCTCCGCCGATGTCGCACCGCTTCTACCCGAAGCAGCGAAACTCGGCCCGAAGCATTTCGAGCCGCGCTTACAGAATATCGATAAGTATCTCAAGGAATCGGATCCTTCCAGCCCGTATCGAGAAGCGGTTCTGGCCGTGCGCAGGCAACTGGACGCCGCACGCCGAGGAGAAGCCGTTCCTACTTCACTGGGCACTCCAACTCGCAACGTCTGGCCCGAACCGGGTCGCCCCGCGGCCGATTTCACCGCCGGCAAGTTCCGGCTTTCAGATCAACGCGGAAAGCTGGTCGTGCTGATCTTCTTCCAGCCGGGGAACGAGACAACGGACCTCACGCTGGCCATCGCGGACGCGCTTCACCAGAAGTACGGCACCCGAGCCGCAATCATTCCTCTGGTCGTGTCCGACGACGTGGTGAGTGGGCTGAAGGACCGCGACCGGCGAAAGCTCACCGTTCCCATTTACGACGGCACACAGGCGGAAACGGCCTACGCGGTCGAATCCGTTCCGCGCTTCGTGGTCATCGACAAGGAAGGCGTGGTGAAGTGGACGTTCAGCGGAGTGGGTGCCGAAACCGGTTATTCCACCCGCGTGGAGCTAGAGCGCCTCCTTCCACTAACCTCCCCGAACGCTCCACCCGGAACAACCCGTCCACCCGGAACCGGAACCGGAGGAATGCTTCCGCGACCATGATTGTCGAGTGACGCAAAGCGGAGATACGATGCGTTGAGTGGAGTGTGGTCCGCTCGCTCCGCGAGCGGCAGGATTGTAGACATCACGCTCCGCGTGATGCCGTCACTATCGCGACGGGCTTGGATGCGCTCGCGTTGCTCGCGACCCTCACGCGGAGCGTGAGAGGACTACAATCTCGCACCCGACAGGGCTGCCCGATGACCGAGTACGACATCCAGGGACCGACTCGAATCTGTTCAGCGACCGGTCGCGAACTCAAGCCCGGCGACCGCTTCTTCGCGGTGCTGGCCGAAGCCGGCGGGAAGCTCGTTCGCACCGACTATTCCGCCGAAGCGTGGACAGGCGCGCCCGCAAGCGCAGTTGCGTACTGGGCGGGCAAAGTTCCCGCAGTCGGGCACAAGCCCCGCAAGCCGGTAGTCAACGACGACCTGTTGCTCGATTGCTTCGACCGACTGAAGGACACCGCCGATCCTGACGGCCTGAACTTTCGCTATGTCGCGGCTCTGTTGCTCATGCGTCGGAAGCGGTTCAAGTTCGAGGACGCGGCCCGCGATGAGTCCGGGCGCGATGTGCTGATCCTGCGCGACGCTCGCGGAGGCGCGGTTCACCATGTAGTCGACCCGCGACTCACCGACGACCAGATTGCCTCTGTCCAGACCGAAGTGTTCCGCGTGCTGGGATGGGAATGACAGTCATCAGTCATCAGTTATCAGTTACCAGTAATCGAGTGATCAGTGCTCGGTGAACAGTCATCAGTTATCAGGAAGAGTGACGAACACCGATGACTGATTACTGATCACTGATCACTGATCTCTGATCTCTGGCCTCTTCCAATGAGGTTCAACGATGTATCGCGCAAGCGCCCTCTTCCTCGTGGCTGTCATCCTGTGCCCCGCCGTTGGGTGCGAGTGGATGAAGAACATCGGCGAGAAGAAGATCACCCAGAAGGATGGCGGACCGCTGGCAAAGGTCGCGCCGGACCAACTGGTGACCTACCTCAACGACCGCGCCGCGCGGTTGCAATCTCTCAGTTACGGGGAAGCGCGCGTGGTGGCTCGAGACAACAGCCGCGCGATTCCGCTCTCGCTCCCCGCGTTGCGCGGATACGTCGATGCCAGTCAACCGCGAAACTTCCGCATGACGGCCACCGGCACAGTCGGCGGAAAGGTCGATCTTGGCTCGAATCAGGATCAGTTCTGGGTCTATGTCGATGCGCCCAGTTCCAACCCGCTGTTCGTGTTTGCTTCACACTCCGACTTCGAGAGCGGCAAGGCGAAGATTCCCGGCGGAATCCCCTTCGAGCCGGACTGGGTGATGCAAGCTCTGGGCATGGCCACGTTCCCGCCCAACAACCAGTACACCGCTCGCGCCGACGACAAGACGCGCACTTACCACCTCACCTGGCCCTCCACGACGCCAAACGGAGTCGCCATCGTCAAGGAAGTCGTCTTCGATGGAGACGCGGCCACCGGCAACCGCCCGCAGGTGAAAAAACACATCGTCCGAAACGCAAAGGGGAAAGTGATCTGCTCCGCCGAGATCAAGACCGCGCAGACAGTTCAGACGGGCGAGCGGGACGCGAAAAACCAACCGCTGGCCGTTCAGTACCCCACGCAGTTAGTGTTGCGGTGGGAGGAGCAGAAGTTCGAGATGGATCTGGAACTCAAAAGCGCTCAGCCGAACAAGGGCTTCACCGAGGAGGCGTCCCGCCGACTCTTCTCTCGGCCCACCATCCCCGGTACCACTCCGATTGACTTGGCGAAATACGAAGTGCCACTCAAATAGTGTGAGTGCCTCGCAAGTGCGAGTGTGAGTGTGAGTGAAAGACAGAAGACCGGAAGCGCTCTTGCCTCTGGTCTTCTGTCTTTCTGTCTTCACTCTTCTTGTTTTTCA
>JAKEEV010000219.1 GCA_022616395.1 Planctomycetia bacterium
GTTGTGACTGGCGCGGGCCGGAATTCGCTCGAACTCTCGCTCTCACCTAACCTTCCCTTGCTGTCGTCTCGCACGTTTGACATCTGTTGAACGCCCCAGGCTACGTTGTCACAGCCCTTCGGGCTGATGAGAAGATTCAGGAACATCTCCCTTCGCAACGTACCGCGGAGCAACGGCGACGACCGGCAGGCCGAGCAATCGCTTCAGTGGAATGAATTCGCCAACATCGTTTCCTTCAATGCGGTGGCCGATCCACTGAAGCGCGTAGCCGACCACGATTGCCCCAACACCCCAATACCACGGCACGACAAACAGCAGCACCAGCCCCGCGACCGCCAGCGGAATGCCAAGCATGTGAATCCAGAAGTTCGCGGAGTTCTGGTGTCGGTCCAGCCAGTTCCTCCGGGCGCGCCTGGCGAATGCCAGAAGCTTGCGAGCAATGGGGAAGCGGTAGCTCATGTGGTGAGTGGTGAGTAGTGAGTCAGTAGCGTTTAGTATTTGGTGTTTAGGGTTTCGTGGCTACAGTTCCAGTAGGAATGATGCTGGCCTGGGAGGTGCTTCCAAACAATCCCAGAGATGCCCAACGCTGAAACTACTCACCACTCACAACTCACCATGATCGCACCATCCATTCTCTCCGCGGACTTTTCCCGGCTGGGCGAGCAGGTTCGCGAGGTCGCCACCGCCGGGGCCAATCGCATCCATGTCGATGTGATGGACGGCCACTTCGTTCCCAACCTGAGCATGGGCGCGGTGGTGGTCAAGGGGCTTCGTCCGGTCACGCAACTGCCTCTGGAAGTTCACCTGATGGTGGAAGATCCCGGCCGGTTCCTCGACGGATTCGTGAAGGCCGGCTCGGACGCACTGATCGTTCATCTGGAAGTGCTTCCCGATCCGCGGCCGATGCTCGAACACATCCGCAAGGCGCTTGGGAAGAAGGTCGGGCTGGCGTTCAACCCCGATATGCCGGTTGAGCGCGCCGAACCGTACCTGAGAGACATTGACCTTGCGCTATGCATGACGGTCTTCCCCGGCTTCGGCGGGCAAGCATACATTCCCGAAAGCACGGAGCGAATCAAGAAGCTCCGCGCACTCCTTGACCAGCACAACCCGACATGCGAGATCGAAGTAGACGGCGGCATTGATGCGAAAACGATCGGCGAAGCCGCAAGCGCAGGCGCGAATGTGTTTGTCGCGGGCACTGCGGTGTTCGGCGCAAAGAACGGCCCCGCAGCCGCGTTGAAGGAACTGGCTCAGTTGGCAAAAGGGGCGAGTTCGTCGGCCGGCTCTTCGTAGGACAGGCATCTTGCTTGAGAATCGGAGCCGGAAGCGTCAGCGACGGTGCTTTCAAAAAACCGTCGCTGACGCTTCCGGCTCCGACAAACAGACAGGCTGGAAGCCTGTCCTACGATCGTGTCTCCACTCACTTCGCGACGGCTTTCAACGTCGTCACGCTCAGGCCGGGCGGCGTGGGCACAGGCGGTTCGTATTTGAACGTATTGAGCGCGGGTGGACGAAAGAATATCCGTGTCCCGACTGTTCCCGTCACCACGACCGTTTTCCCCTCATTGGCTTTCGCCAATTCGAGGAGCGTCTTGTTGTCCCCGAAGTTGAGAACCCACTTGGTGTCTTCGACAGTGATCGTCCAGCACTTGGCCGCTTGCCACCCCGAATTGGTGAATGATGGGAAGAAGACATCTTCGTATTTGAGGACGCCCTTCACCTCCGCCTTGATGTAACCGTCCTTGCGTTCGCCAGGCTCTTGTTTGGCTTGCTGCTGTCGCGTGAGA
>JAKEEV010001319.1 GCA_022616395.1 Planctomycetia bacterium
AGTGTGCTTCAAGAGCCGAAGCGACTCCAGCTCGCTGTTGGAATACGTCGTGCTGCCCTGCGTGCTGGATCCGATCATGTGAGGAGGGACCCCGAAAATCCGCGCTATCTCCTCGACCTGAAACTGCCGCGTTTCCAGGAACTGAGCATCGTCGGGCGGGATCGTCAACTTGTCGGACGTCATCCCTTCTTCAAGGACGAGAGTCCGGTGCGCCTTTTCGGCACCCTGGTGAAAAGCCGAATATGAGGACGCGAGCCGTTCCTTGGCCTCTTTCGTCAGCCGCCCCGGATGCTTCAGCACCATCCCGGGCCATGCTCCGTTGCCAAAGAACGCTGAGCCGAATCGCTCGGTCGCTATGGCGAGCCCGAGTGTTTCTCGAAACGTTGAGATCACCGAACGCCCGGTGTAACCGTTGTCCGACATCGGGCCGCAGACGTGAAGAACCGAGGATGCATCGAGCGTTGTCGTCGACACTCCACCGCCGCTGACCTTGTAGCTGAGCTTTCCGGTCTTCGTGACTTCGATCGACACACGGTCCGGATGCAAGAACCACAGCGCACGAACCTTGCCGTCGGAATCACGAGTAACGGAGGCGAACGCGTTCCCGCGAAGGAGCAGCGCGACGAGCGTCGCTTCCCAAAATCCCACCACGCTTTGTGCTGGATTCGGACGAGCGTGCAGAACATCGAAGAGCGGATGATCCACCGCACGTTCCCTGCCATTGTCGGTTCGGCGATAAAGGATGAGCGGAAGGCTCGCGATGGTTCCCGCGATGAGCGAGACGCACGCCCACACCGCACTAAGCCCAACCGCGGTTTGCACGGAGACGAGCTGCCCCGCAAGGGTTGCGGCACCGGAACCGTAGAGAGCTTGAAGCGCCGGATCGTTGAGTGATAGGCTCCGGCGTTCCCCGCCGAACCAGCGCTTCACTCGGTCGAACACTGTGCCGAACCGTTACGGAATGATGCCGATCAAGCGAGCGAACGATTCCGGATGGGCGACCTGCATGTCGAAACGCAAGTGAGCAAAAAACCCATACTGGTAGTTGCCGCGGTACAACTCGCGAGCGACCTCGACCTGCATCTGCGTCCGGAAGCCGAGCAGCAACTGACTGAAGTCGCCGATGAACAAAGTCGAGGCGTTGCCGCTCGTGCCTTGCGTTTCGTTGATCGGCACGTTTGAAGTCATCAGGACGGGTAGACCGTCGAGGACGTTGGGCCGCGCCAAGGGCGCGTTCGTCGTTGCTTCCTTGAATTTGGCAATCGTCGAGAACGTTCGCGGCGCCATGACGGCGGCGCTCGCTGTGGTCACGTTGTCGACCCAAAGCTCATTCAACGTGTTGATGATCGGATCGTAGCTCGTGAGTGCCAAACCGTTCGTGCCTTGGCTGACTTCACCGAGCCCCGTCGTCGTCCGCAAGCCGCGCGGTTGCGGAGCTGTGCCGGAACCGAACAAGCACACGCGATCCACTTCGACGGCGAAGCTCCGAACGAGCGCAGTTTCGAGCATCTCAGCGATGTTGATCGAGTCTTCGAGCAGCTCGCGGGAGACTTTGATCTGAACGTCGAGGCTCCGCGGCGTGAACGTCACCGCTTCGAACGCGGGATCGCTCTCGACAACCGCGGCGTTTTCAGAACGCCACGCTGCGGTTGGATCGGCCGACAAGCGCGCGATCTTCACGACATCGCTTGAGAGCGGCACCGTCGTCGCACCGGCACGAACCACGACCAGTGCATTCCGAAGTCGGTCGATCCACTGTGCCGACAGAACGTCGGGCACCGAAAAACCGCCGGCGGTGTCCACTCCTTCGCTGAGCACGCGCTTCTCAAGCTCGTTGCGAGGTCCGGTGACCAGGGCGCGAAGCGCATCCCCGAAACGAAGAGCACCGAACTCGCGTGGATGGGTTGAACGTTCGTCAACCCAGGAACGGAACGAATCGCCGGAACCGAGTACGCGCACTTCAGCGGAGGGCTCGGTGTCGCGAGACTCAACGGAAACAGGTGGAACAGGATCAGGTACGGCGACGGCAGTCGTGTCACTCACGGAGAACTCCTTTGTGGTTCGGTGATGCTCAAGTGAGCGCAACGCTGCGGTGACTTGAGTTTGCGGATATGCGGGAAAAGGGACTCCCAAAGAAATTTCTTGGAGTCGGAAGTCGGTAATTGTGCGAATCGGCGGCGTGGAGTTGGTGTCCCACTCATCGACCGCTTTCGAAAACGCGAAAGAAGCGCCGGGAAGGTCACCACGGGCTACCGACTCAACCAGGCCGCGCTCATGCTCGGGTGGGGTTAGCTCGAAACGGAGACCCTGATCGTCTGCCTCTACCGTCAGCGTCTTCGCGGAACGTCGTCCGAGTACATGATCGGTTGAGTGATTGCGGAGCGCTACAAGTTCCGGAGCCGCATCGAGAGCACGTCGCAACGCCTCGGGCGTGATTCGTTCACGAAAGCCGCCAAGGTCTTCGCTGAGCACGCTGGTTCGGATCGCATGACCGACAAGCCTCGCGGCTCGGCCTTCTTCGGCTCGAACCTCCACGCCACCAAGGTGGCGAATCTCGACTTCCAGGTGATCCACGTGACGGGCCCCGAAGTCGTCCGTCTTCACGATTCCACCATGGTGTCGAGCAAGGCCGCAGCGATCTTCTGGTCGATTGCCTGCCGGACTAGCGGTTGCGTGAGACGGTGAATGTGCCGCGCCAACACTTCCATCTGCCGGCGCAGTCGCTCGCGAGCGTCAGTCCGCTCAACCCCAACCTGGCGCGCGTGAGCCCAAAAGATTTCGTGATCGAAGGCACCGACGAGGGC
>JAKEEV010000220.1 GCA_022616395.1 Planctomycetia bacterium
CTCCGACACCCGAACGTCGTTCACGTTTACACCGCCGATCAAGCCGGAAGCGAATACTACCTGGCGATGGAATTCGTTCCCGGCACCGACCTCGGCCAGTTAGTTGCTTCCGGCGGTCCACTTCCGGTCGCGAGTGCCTGCGAGTTCATTCGCCAGGCGGCCTGCGGACTGCACCACGCATTTACTCAACGGTTAGTTCACCGCGACATCAAACCGGGCAACCTGCTCGTCACGGCCGATCAACTGACGGTGAAGGTCGCGGACTTCGGGTTGGCACGAGCCATTGTTTCAACCGACGCGGTCAGCGAGTTAACTGTCCCCGGTGCCATGCTTGGCACGACCGACTACATGGCTCCCGAACAAGCCGAAGATCCACACTCGGCCGATACGCGCTCCGACATTTACTCGCTCGGCTGCACCTTCTTTTACTTGTTGACCCGGCAGCCGCCATTTCCCGGAGGAAGCCTTCGCGAGAAACTTAACCGCCACGCGACGGCCGAAGTTCCAGCGCTGGCCGGCTTCCGGTCAGATGTTCCTGCTTCCGCCGAAGCGGTGATGCGGAAGTGCTTGGCGAAGCGGCCCGAAGATCGCTTCCAAACGCCCGGCGAACTGGCCGAGGCACTTCAATCCGCACCGGCTATGGTGTCGGTTGCCAGCGCGCTCCCCTCGACAGCCGCGATTCCCGAAGCAGTGCCCGTCTCGGAGGAATTACCCCCGCCCGAACCAGTACCGACAACCGCGTGGTCGAATCTGGTCGAAGAGACACGCCCCGACATCACGCCGAGCGCCCCGCGAACTTCCCCCGCGCGGAGAAGCACTCGCAAGCAACTCTGGGTGTGGGGTGCAGTCGGGTTATTGGTCATGGTGGTCGGAGTGTTTCTCGCGGTGCAGTTCCTCGACGATGGGAAGCCAGGTGAGCCACCCAATCCCGACCAGACGAAGAACGGCCAGCCGAAGATCGTGCCGAAGGGCGAGCCGAAACGCGACCCGCGCCTCGGCCCACGGCCAGCAGCCGCTGTCGGTCCTTCTCCGCGTCCGAAGCAACTCAGAGTGGGCCTGTGGAAGTTCGTCGATGCGTGTTACAGCACTCGAACGCAGGAAGTGCGCGCGGTCGGCTTTCTTCCAGACGGTTCCATCGTCGCGGGCCGCGCGGGTGATCTCCATGACGGCTCGGACTACGGTTGGTGGGAAGCCTGGCCGAAGCAAGGAGGCAATCAGCCAGATTGGGAATTGAGAGGCCCAGGAACCAAAGACTATGACAAACCGATCGGCGTTCACCCGGTCGCGGGACTGGTCATCGAGCAATTTCGTCGATTCAGTATCCCGCCTGTCGACAAGTGGCCGGAATTATCCACCAATCTGTCCAAGCACCAGCAAGAGCCTGCCATCGGCCTGGATTACGTGGCATTCACGGCGAATGGGAAATCCGTCATCGGAACCGTGAAGGCCAAAGACGGGCAAGAGCGCAAGATCCGACTGCTGGTGAAATGGGACACGGAGACCGGAGAGAGTCAGGAGGTGTGGGAGGTGAAGACGGCCCACGATCTCAAAGTCATTTCAACAGACGCGACCGGAGACACGACTGCCACCGGAACACCCGAAGGAGAGGTGGTCGTTGTGAAACGCGGTCGGAAGGATCCGCAGGTGTGGAACACCAGCGATCGGAAGAAACTGCCTCCGGTGAGCGGCGTCGCCATCACGCCCGACGGCAAACGGGTGTACTCCGCATATGGGAATGATGAGGATCCGCGCATCCACGTCTGGGATGTTGATGGGAACAAGTGGATAGGCGGATTCTCCCACAAGTGGCTGGCCTATCGGCTGGAAGTCTCACCAGACGGTAACTGGCTCCTTGCCGTTGGAGATGGTGTCACTGTGTGGGATTTGCGAAAGACGCCAACGCCGCAACCTTACGACCTGGCCGACACGTGGACTGTCGGGTTCGTGACCAGTGCGTTCTCGGCTGACAGCAAGCGGATAATCGCCGGCGGGAAAGCCGTGTATCCCGAGAAGGAAAAGAAGAAGGATCTAGGCGTTGTCTGGCTCTGGGAGTTGCAAGGGTGACCACAGTCCAAGAAGGTGTGGGTGATCTCGTCGCGGTGCCTGGACTGCGCACCGAGAACTGGGCGACTCCTACGCCCGAACGGCGGCACCGATTCGTGCCCGCTTGTTGTGCTATTCGTGTGGCACTTTCGGGCATCAGGTGATACACTTCCTCCATGCGGTCGTGAATTGGACGCAGACCGACCGGGTTCCTCTCCCGGAAGCGTTTTCTGAATGCCTAAAAGTGAGCAAATCGAGCCGCCGTTGCCTGAAATTGTGGGCACCGCGCCGGCGATGCAGGACGTTTACCGTCTTGTTCGCCTCGCCGCCCCACGTTCCGCACACGTCCTGCTCATCGGTGAAACAGGCACCGGCAAGGAACTCGTTGCGAAGGCTGTTCACAAGCTCAGCAAGCGGGCGGACGGGCCATTCGTTCGCGTCAACTGCGGGGCATTGCACGAGAACCTGCTGGAAAGCGAACTCTTCGGACACATCAAGGGCGCGTTTACCGGAGCCGTCGAGAACAAGATCGGCCGATTTGAAGCGGCTCACGGAGGAACAATCTTCCTCGATGAGATTAACAGCACCACGCCCAAACTTCAGGTGAAACTGCTTCGCGTGCTGCAAGAGAAGGAATTCGAGCGCGTCGGCGAGAGTCGAACCATCCGTGTTGATGTGCGCGTGATCGCCGCGACCAACACTTCGCTCGAACAGGCCGTTGAAGATGGCGAGTTTCGCGAGGACCTCTACTACCGGCTCAACGTGATTCCGATCACGCTTCCTCCGCTTCGCGAGCGCAGAGACGACATCGCGCTACTGGCTGGGTTCTTCTTGAAGCGCTACGGTGAGCAAAACAAGTGCTCGGTACCGGAACTGACGCCCACGGTGATTGACGCGCTGAAGGCTTACGACTGGCCGGGGAACGTCCGCGAACTGGAGAACACGCTCGAACGGCTCACGGTGTTCACCGATGGCGGGCCGATTCCGTCCGATCTTCTGCGCTTCGGGTGCTCACGCCCGGTTCTGCGTGCGCGTGGCGGTGGCGCGGGGCCAACTGATGTGCTCTCGCTCATCCGCGCTCTTGTCCGAGCCGGGATGCACGCCCCTCGACCGCCGGGAGTGAAACTCCATGAGTTCCTGGTCGATGCCGTGGAGCGAGACTTGATCGAGGAAGTGATGCGCGAGTGTGGCGAGGTACAGGTGAAGGCCGCCGAGCGACTGGGCATTAACCGCAACACGCTTCACAAGAAGTGGGAAGCATACCGCAAGGCCGACGCCAGCGCAAACGCTCCGCCTGCGGAAGAATCACCGAGCGAACCTCCCGCCGCCGCGGGCTAAAGTAGTAGGCACACTCCGTGTGCCTACTACTTTGGAAGAACGGCACACGGAGTGTGCCTACTACTCTGAAGAACCACCGCCGCGGGCTAAGCAGGTGGCCTGAGTTGTCTGTTGCTTTTCAACGAGCCGCGACCGCAAGGGAGCGGGTAACGCTAACCGCTCCCTTGCGGTCGCGGCTCGTTGAAAACTTACAAACCTCTCGGGCCCAGTGCTTAGTACATCAACACACGCGAACGACCGAGAAGACCGCAGCAGAGCTGCGCGCGGGCTTTCGTGTTCTATGTTGATGCGTTGCCCTCAATCTCTTTCCAGAGGATGTGGAATGCGAACCGGATTGGTTCTGACGGTGGCTCTCGTGTTGGTGATCCTTGCCGGAAGCAAGGCAAACGACAATCAGGACGAGAAGCCGGTTGACCCTGACCTGAAGAAGTTGCAAGGGAAGTGGGAGATCACTTACCACGAAACGGTCGGCGTCGAGGACACGGAAGACAACAAGTGGATCATTGAAGTTCGTGGCGACAAGTACACACTCACGGTTTGCGGCAAAACGCTCACCGGCCGCGTCAAAGTCGATTCCACCAAGACGCCGAAGCAAGTCGAGTACGCGACCGAAGAGGACGGCGAGGTGTGCGAATACGTCGGCATCTACGAACTCACCGCTGACACGTTCAAAACATGTGACGTGCTCAAGGGCAACGAGCGACCCACGGAATTCAAGACGAAAGACCCGACCGGACAGGTCGCGGTGTGGAAACGCCTCAAGGTCAGGGACTGACGCTGGCTCAGTCGAGTGTGAGTGGAGGAAACGGCGATTGGGCTTGCGTGAAGCGGGAGCCGTGAATCGCTGACGTGGCGTTTACGGCTTCTTGGGAAGTGGGTAGATGAGTTCTCCGTGTTGCTCCACGAACGAGAGTGGGATCTTGGGGTTGTTGATGTCCTTCTTATCCTTCTTCCACTTCTTTTCCCACCCCTTGAAAAAGGATTCCAGTTGGGAGGGAGTCAAACGGTAGATTTTGGAGAGTTCGATGTTCTCGTAGACCGAGAAGTACCACGCAGCCACCGCTCGATACTTCTTGATAATCGTCGGGTTGAGGTGATGGTGTGTTGAGAAGCTCTTGGTGAGTCGAACATTCACGGTCTTCAATTCGTATTCGTTGCCTTTGCCATCAGTCGCATCGTTCCCTTCTCGGCGGGGTAACTTCTTGAGGTCGAGCAGGATCAGCGTTTGCAACAGCTTGCCGCCATTGTCTTGGAACACATCGTCGATGCCGTGCTTTGTCGTCAAGGCTTGGAACTCGCGAACGAATGGAAGGAGTCGCTCCAGTTCGTCGCGGTCTTTGAGGGTAGTTGTTGGCGCAGGCGCTCCACCAGACAAGAACAGATCCGAAGGCGGAATTCCCAGCGCGGAGGCAAGCTTCTCCACCGTGTCGAGTTGCACGGAGCGCTGTGCCGATTCGATTAAACTGATGTGGGTGCGGTGGAGGGTGGCGCGAGTTGCCAATTCCTCTTGCGACCAGCCTTTCGCTTCACGAAGCTGGCGGAGGCGCTGACCGAACCGGACGGCAAGCGGGTCTGTGGCCATGGGTTGTACACAAATTGCCACTTGTGTACAATTCGACAACAGACAAAGCGCAACACTCGCTTTGGAAGGTTGGTCATGAACGACGCGCTGCCAACTCTCTTTTACACACCGCTCGGGCAAGCGCTCGTTGGCGATTCGCTCGCCGTTCTCTCACAACTGCCGGCTGATTCTGTTGATCTTGTCGTGACCAGCCCACCATTCGCCCTCTTGCGACAGAAATCTTACGGGAACGCCGAACAGTCAAGCTATGTGGATTGGCTCTGCGAGTTTGCCCCTCATGTCCAGCGCGTTCTGAAACCAACCGGCAGCTATGTGATCGATCTCGGCGGCGCATACGAGCGCGGTCGCCCAGTGCGGGCGCTCTACCAGTTCCGCACGCTCCTGCGGCACGTCGATCAGCACGGGTTTTTTCTCGCCGAGGAGTTCTACTGGCACAACCCAAGCAAACTACCGTCGCCAATCGAGTGGGTGAACAAGCGAAAGATTCGTGTCAAGGACACGGTGAACACGCTCTGGTGGTTGAGCAAGACCGAACACCCGAAGGCGAACGTGAGCAATGTTCTCGCTCCATACTCGGAGCGGATGAAGACGCTTCTTCGCGACCCGGATAAGTTCTATACCCCAAAAGATCGCCCTTCGGGTCACCAGATCGGAAAGGGGTTCGCACGCGACAACGGCGGAGCAATTCCCTCGAATCTGCTCCAACTGCCAAACACCGAGAGCAATGGGACCTACCTTCGGCTGTGTAAGCAGTTCGGCGTTGAACCCCATCCGGCGAGGTTTCCCGTTGGCGTGCCCGAGTTCTTCATCAAGTTTCTGACAGACGAAGGGGATAGCATCCTGGATATCTTCGGTGGATCGGGAACAACTGGCGAAGCGGCCGAGCGCCTCGGTCGTCGATGGATGACGATTGATTTGGACCGAGACTACGTTCATGGGTCGCTGTTCCGGTTTGTCGGTGACCGAAGCGACGATGCTGTTCGCTCACTCTTGGTGGAACTCGATGAAGGGAAGATCCCGATGGTCGCCCCACAGCAACCAGGACTGTTCGATTCTGTCGCGGAGAAGCATTCTGCTTGATGTCTTTCATCCCACCGGAAGCGTCTTGCCCTTCGCGGCCAAGAGGCGGCCGAGGTGGTCGGCGCTCAATCGTGGATCGTCCGTCAGAAGTGAACCGAGTTCGGTGAGCACAAATCCTTCCAGGTCGTCGCCGGTCCAGCCTTCCTCGACCAACTTTCCTCCGATGTGTTCGAGGGCGCGGTCGCGGAGCTTGTCCGTTCGACGCGTCAGCGTTCCTTCATTCAACCCGAAGAACTTCGCCGCCTCGCGCTGACTGAGCCTGTAGCGCCAGCGAAGCCCCAAAAGCAGCCGTTCATCGTCATCGAGGGAACCGAGCCATTCGCGGGCCGCGCCGACGAACGTTTCGTGCCACCGACCAGCCGCATCTGTCTTTGGC
>JAKEEV010001320.1 GCA_022616395.1 Planctomycetia bacterium
CACCCGCGACCGAAGGTTTGTGGCTGACCGAGTTCGAGGATCATTCATCCCCGCGACCGGGCACCGACGAGGTGTACTTTGCTCGGGACGCGGACCAATCCGAACTGAATCGCCCGCCTCACATCGTCAACAACGTCCGCACCGTTTACCGAACTCCGTGGTGGCACGGCGCGATCTACTACGGCATACCCGCAGCTCTCATCCTCGGCGTGTTGCTCGCTTGGCGACTCGCTCGCCGCGTGTGAACGCAAGGCGAACCCCGCCCGCAAGGGCGGTGGATTACCCGCGGCCCTTGCGGGCCGGGTTCGCCGCACACGCCCTTGCGGGCGGGGTTCGCTTGCAATCCACACCTCACGGCTTGGGAATGGGCATCGGCACGAGGTTCCCGAACACGGCGGGAGTGTTCACGGCCGGACGAGTTCTCCCGATGTCTTCGGTCGCTTCCAGCTTTATCCGACTGAGCAACTGCTTGATGTTGTGCAGTGCCGGATCATCTGGTCCATCGAACTGCCCGATGGTGACCAGGCTGGCGTTGCGAGTGTGAAGCACGAACGCTTCGAGGTTCAGAAGCGGTCCGGGTTGTCCGGGCGTGCCCGGTCCGCGCATCTGGCGCAGTGCCTTCGCCATCTGCTCGGCTTGCTCCGCGCCAGCGGCCAGCACATCCGACCCCTTGGTGAAGCCCATCTTTCGCATCAGGCTGTTGTCCGAATTCTTGTTCACGATCTCGACGGGCGCGGAGAACGACTTGACCGCGAGCGTCCACCCCTTCTTGGCCTTGAACAGACTGTACGGATTCCCCTCGTTCAGTTTGACGATGAACGGGTCTAGCCCTCGCTGTCCCCCTCCGGGCTGCTCGGGCTTGACGATGGCCGGGTTGGGAACCACGAACGCGGTGGAATAAGGGTTCAGCCGCGTCTTCTCGATGATTGGCGTTTTGCCATCCGGGCCGAGTTTGACAATCGCTCCGCCATCCATGAGCATCTCGTTTTTCGGTGCCGCCCACTTCTTTAACTGAGCAAGAGCCTTGGTCGCGTCCGCCTCGGACTGGAACCCGCCGACCAACACTCCGATCTGATCGCGGTGATGGTGAGTTCTGATATGGAGAGTTCTGTCTGGTTCCAGAAACTCCATTCCCTGAAGTTGAGCCTTCTGCCGCATCGCGTCCCACTGGGCCGCGTAAGCAGCCGCCTTCTGTCGGGCGGCGATAATCGACCGCATCTCGGCTTTCCGCTCCTCGGTGATGTACTCGTAGAGGAACGCTTGCACGCGGTAGGTTTCGCGAATCTCGCTTGCCAGACCCTCGGCCAACTCACGAGCGCTCAGACCGGGGTCGTCCTGCGCGTACTTGTTGGGTCGATCCGATTTCGCCGGGCGGACGTAGCTCTTGACCAGGATGAAGTACGGTCCGTGTTCGGGTTTGAGCTGCCACGGGTGATTCGGTCCCAGCGCGCTGGGCATTTCGATGTTGATCGGCACTGGCATGCTCGCGACCGGGCGAGTTTCGCCGGTGGGGTATGAACCGTAGCCCGCGGGCTGAAACCCACCGACCGGTGGAACATAACCGCCCGCGCGAACCGGCTGTGTTGGTGTCGCGGGTTGCAAGCCACCCGGTATCGGCATGGATCTGCCAGGAGTGACCGGCTGAAGTCCGCCGGGAATCGCCGCGGGCGTGGCCTTCGGCGCACTCATCGGAGCGGGTGTGGGCGGACGATCCACTCCGAAGTCTTGCCCGACCCCCGCGCTCCCCGCGAACATCGTCAAGCTAACTCCGAGCACCAGCTTTCGGCGCATGCCACAACCTCCGTGCGTGACCGTGCGGATGTGATTCTTTGCGTGGCGAGGAAATAGCGTCGAGTGATCGCGGACGCCAGTGAAAAACTGCCGGAATGGCTCAGCATAGTAGTCCTCACGCTCCGCGTGAGGGTCGCGAACATAGTGAGCGAAGAAACTCCGCCGCTTCGCGACGTCCTCACGCGGAGCGTGAGGACGACTATGTTGTGCGGTATTCCTCTGGCAAGTCGAGCGGTGGAAGCGGCGGTTGGTTCTTCGAGACTCGCGTAACTGCCTCGCGAACCTTGTTTACCCAGTCTTCGTCGGCCCACAACACAACGCAGACGTTCTTCTCGAAGCGGTTCTCCACCCACACGCCCCAACTGTCATCGATGTGCAGATCAATCCCGAAGCGGGCGGGATTCTTGCTCCGTCCCTGTCGACCGAAGACGCGTTCGTGTGCGTCCTGGTTAATCACCTTCCTGACGCGAACGCCGTAACACCACAGCCACCACGAAACGCTCAACGGGTTGCGGTGCGAAGTCGTATAGACCCAGAGTTCGTGAGCGCTTGCCAGTTCGCGAAGCAACTCCGCGGCGCCGAGTCGAAGCGGTTCGTAAATCCACGGCCGCAACCACCACGGCACGCGCTTCGGCTCGTGCTTCGCGCCAGGTTGATAGCAGATGAGCGTGTCGTCAAGATCGAAGGAGATTCGCATATTGGGCGATACGCGAAGTGAGGGAACGGAGTTCACTTACGGAAGCAAATCACTCACGCGAATGACCGCGTTCGGCGCGGCGAGCGGTGAAATGGTGTCGTTGAGGCCGAGCGTGTCGTGAGTTTGGTACGCGGTTGCGCCAAGCGTGGTCGGAAGTGGCTGTGGATCGCGGAAAACGTGCAACTGGCGGTTCACCACATCGAGAACCCAATATTCCGGCACATTCGCGGTTGCATACAGTTCGGCTTTGGTTGTGGTGTCGTAGTCCAGTGTGGTGTCCGCGACCTCGACGATGAGGAGAGCAGTTCGTGGATGGTCGGTGTAATCTTTCAACTGCCCGGTAACGACGCGGACATCCGGGATTGGGTCGGAATCGTCCGTGGGGTGCGGGCCTTGTTCGATCACTGAACCAATCCCCGCGAAGGCGGCCCGAAGAGCGTCACCCACCTTCGATGTTCCGAGTACATGCGGCCAGTTGATGGGACTCATTTCAATGATCTCCCCGCGGATAAGCTCGACGCGCTTCCCATCGAAGAAACCGAGTTCGCCGAGCTTGTAGTATTGCTCGCGGGTGAACCGGAACGGCCGATTCGGATGTGTTGGTGGCCTGGCTATCATGTAATACCCGAGTGGGTTGAATGGTGAGTGTGTTGGGTCAGAGGCGGGCGGATCAGCGAGCGTGTCTGAGGGACAGCGTTCCCCTCCCCCCGCCACCCCCCGGTTTTCTGTTTTCTCTCTTTCGCCCAGGTTTTGTGGGGTTAGGTGCGTTTTGGAGAGGGGCCAGGTGGCCTTTATGGCGAGCAAACGCTGGAATTCATGGGGTTTAGAAAGGCCACCCCCTGGCCCCG
>JAKEEV010001321.1 GCA_022616395.1 Planctomycetia bacterium
CCCCTTCGGGGTAGAAAACGAAGAATCTCAATCCCAGACGTAGCGTTCGTCATATTCGATTTGGTACTCCGCAAGCAACCGCCGGAACTCATTCTGGAAGGTCTCGGTCTTGTGATGTTTCTCCTGGTTGGCGATGTAGGCTTTCACTGCCTCAACGTGTTCGGGGCTAACGGAGAACGCCCCGTAACCATGTTGCCAGTAGAACGCCTCAAGATCAGGGGAGAACTCCTTGAGTTTCTTCGAGGACTCACGTTTGAGTTCGCGAACCAACTCCGACACGGAGAGCGTTTTCGATAAGCGACACAAGATGTGAACGTGATCCTCCACACCGCCAACTTCCAGCGCTGGCGAATCGAGGTTGCGGCAAGTTCCGCCGAGGTAGGAGTGGGTTCGGTCTCTCGGGGCTTGGTCTTCCAGAAGCGGTGCGCGGTGTTTGGTTGAGAAGACGATGTGCAGGTAAATCTGAACGAGCGACTGCGGCATTGGTGCGGCTCCTGATGGTTGATCGTTTTGGTTTTTACGCCGAAGGCGTTATAGACCAAAGCCCAGGGTCGATCCCGAAGGGAGCACCCTGGGTTCTGGGAACCATGAAATGACCACATCTTCCCGTCTGTTACAATTCCCTCATGTCCGCGTTCGCTCACTCACTCATCCTGACTGGCCCAACGGCGTGCGGGAAGACCGCGCTTGCGCTCGAACTGGCCGAGCGCATCGGCGCGGAGATTGTCGCACTCGATTCCATGACCGTTTATCGCGGAATGGACATCGGCACGGCCAAACCCACCCTGTCCGAACGTGCTCGCGTTCCGCATTACCTGATTGATGTGCTCGAGCCGTGGGAATCGCTGACGGTTTCGTGGTGGTTGGAGCGCGCGGAGGCTGCTTGCTCTGAGATTGTGGCGCGCGGAAAGCGTCCGCTGTTCGTGGGAGGCACGCCGTTTTATCTCAAAGCGCTTTTGCATGGGCTGTTCCCCGGTCCGCCCGCGGATGAGGAACTTCGCCAGTCGCTCGAAGCCGAAGCCGCACGAGAGGGCAACTCAGCGCTTCATGCGAAACTGGCAGCGGTCGATCCGAGGACCGCGGCTCGACTTCACCCCAACGATGTGCGCAGAGTGGTGCGCGCGCTGGAAGTTCACACGCTCACCGGTCGGCCGATTTCCGACTGGCAGCAGACATGGGACACCGCGGCGTTCGCCGAATCGCGCCAGTCCGCGCCTCCACCCGCGCGCATTCCCGCCGTCAGGCTGGAACTGCCGCGCGAGACGCTTTACGATCGGATTAACCGGCGCGTAACGAACATGCTGGCCGCTGGCTGGCTCGACGAAGTACGAAGACTCCGCGAACTGCCTCACGCCCTCAGCCGAGAAGCGCGACAAGCGCTCGGTTACCGCGAACTACTCGATTACCTCGATCACGGCGGCGACTGGGAATCAACAATCGAGTTGATCCGCACGCACACACGACAGTTCGCCAAGCGTCAGCTGACGTGGTTCCGGCACCTCCCGACGTGCATTCCGGTGGCCGCCGACGCTCCGGACGCGGTGGATCGCGTGCTGAGCGCGTGGGGAAGTTCCGGCGAGTGAGCGGGCAAAGTTTCCCGTTTCTTGTGGAAAACCGACTCAGCGAACGCGATAACTTGACACAGGGCCAGCGGAACTTTGAACTGAGAGTTCTGCTGGTGGTGAAATTGACACACCCGCCTGAAACGGGGACAATAGCGAGTGTGGAGCAACTGCCCGTCGGGGGCTTTTGCCGACCACGCCAAACCGGTTGTGCTATACCACCTTTATGGCCGTCGCCCCGCCCGTCTCGCGGGTCCGCGCCACCGGCACAGGATCTTCCCATGCGAACCGTAACCTTCCTGGTACTCGAAGGGGTAGATAAAGGGCGGGTCTACAAAGATCTGCCGATCCCCGTCACGATCGGCCGGGAAGAGGGAAACGGCCTGCGTCTCAACGACGAGCGGGTCAGTCGCTTTCATGCCAAAGTTCAGATGGAAGACAGCGACATCATCCTGACCGACCTCGACAGCACCAACGGCACTCGAGTCAACGGCAGCGCCATCCAGATTCGCCGACTTCGTCCGGGCGATCAGGTTTCGATTGGTCGGAGCATGTTGCTCTTCGGCACGATGGAAGAGATCGCGGCTCGCAAGGCGGCTGTGCCTGCCAACAACGTCGGCGGTCAGGTGCCCACCGTGAGAGCCGATGAGCTTTCGGGCGCATCCGGTCGCATCTCGGTCGCCGATAGCCAGCGAACGGTTGCTCCCAGTCCCGCACCGGCAGCCGGTTGGACCGCGTTCGATGACGACGTTCCTCCACTTCCTCTGAAGCTCTCACCTTCACAGGCCGCGCGCCTCGCGGAGATTTTCGACTACCTCCACAAGGGACTCACCACTGCGGTCGAGAACATCGAAGCCAATGACGATGGGACCGAAATCCGGCTGGGCTTCTCTGAATGGCAAACCATCCAGGCCGTTCAGATGCTCCTGGCCCGCTACGGCCGCAACATCGCCGAACCCGGCGCGTGACTTGTAGGACAGGCTTCCCGCCTGTCTGTCTCAGACAGGCGGGAAGCCTGTCCTACGGTCCTACCGCGAGAACACCACAGCTCCCGGACCAAGAAGCATCTCCAGTTCTTCCAACTTCACCGCCGCGGGGTTTACGCGGAAGTCGTCGTTGAGTTTCAACTGTACCTGCTTACCGTTCACGTCACGCACGCTCAGATACACCGGGCACGTTCCCTTGTAGCGCTTCAGCACCAGGCTCACGGCGTCGAGCTTCCGCAGAGACTCTTCATCCTCCGCGTAGGAGAGCTTGAGCACCATGAGCTTGGTGAACTCTCGGCGGGCTTCGTCGATGGTGATAACTCGCTTCACCTGGAAGTCCGGTTCAGCGCGGTCGGACCAGTTCAAGACACCCTCGAACAGGTGAACGGCGTCCGCGGTCACTTCCTCCTTGAACCGTGCGTACTCGTCGGACCACATGATACAGCGCAGGGTGCCGGTGAAGTCCTCGATGCGGAACGTGGCGTATTTGCGGCCCATGTTCCGGCCCTTGGCGGCCGTGCGAACTTCCAGTTCGGTAATCATCCCCCCAACGCGGCCTTCGGTCTGGTGCTTGGCCTTGAACATCGCGGAGCAATCGTGCGAGCGGAATCGCGCGAGTTGCGCATCGTACTGCGCCAGCGGGTGGCTCGACATGTAGAAGTCCAGAGCCTCCTTCTCGAACTTCAACTTCTCGGTTTCGGGCCACTCCGGAACATCGGGCAGACCGTGGCCGCTTGCGCTCTGTTCGCTTTCCCCATCCTCCGCGTCGTCGAACAAGCCGCCCTGTCCTCGACGCCTATCCGCGGCCTTCTCGTCGGCCGCTGCGAACGCTTTTTCGAGAGCCGCGATGTGCGCGGCTCGCCGACCGAAGCAGTCGAACGCGCCGGCTTTAATCATCTTCTCGACTGCGGCCTTCTGCACGATGCGCCGGTCGATCCGCTCGCAGAAGTCGAAGAAGTCCTTGAACTTTCCGCCTTCTCCGCGCGCACGCACGATTTCCTCCGCCGCGCCGCGCCCAAGCCCCTTGATGGCCGTGAGGCCGAAGATAATGCGATTGTTCTGCACGTCGAAGTCGGCCATTCCACGGTTCACATCCGGCGGAAGCACATCAACGCCCATCTTGCGTGCGTCAGCGATGTGATCGACGAGCATGTCGCGCTTGTTGCCATCGTCGATTTCAGACGAAAGCAGCGCCGCCATGAACTCCGCGGGGTAGTGGTGCTTCAGGTATGCGGTGTGATACGTCACGTGCGCATACGCGGCGCTGTGTGAGTTGTGAACGATCAGCCCGTCCGCGACAAAGTTGTGATCGACATCAACCGTGAGGTCGTACGTATCCTGTTCGCCGACGAACTCGATAGAGATGATGCGATCCCAGATGACATCGCTGGCGCTTTCTTCCACTTCACATTCGGAGGCATCCCGAACGGCCGATGATTCGGCAGATTCAGTC
>JAKEEV010001322.1 GCA_022616395.1 Planctomycetia bacterium
GCCCTTCGGGCTGAAGACAAAGTGGAAGAGAATGCCGCGTCTGACGCTTTCGCGGTCGGGCTGGGGCTGAGGTTAGCCGTTTCGTTCGAGCAGTGCCTTGCGTTCGCGTTCCACGAAGCGGACTTTCACCGTAAGGCGGTGCTTCTTCGGAATCCCGTGTCTGTCCCAATAGTCGCCGCTAACCCACATGTCATGCAATAACGCGTCGTACTCGTGCGTGGCTCGCGGAAACGAATACTCAATGCCGAGGTCTGCGCGAATGCCGACGATGAACACACGCCAACGATGCTGAGGCACGCCATAGTCAACGGCGTTCACGCACTGGAAGACGACGTTGTAGTTGAGGTTGGTTTGCTCACCCGCCGTGTGTAACCGTTCGAGGCGTGCCAAGTGGTGGGTCCACTCCTCATCGCCCTTCGGCGTCACCGTGGGGTAACGGAGTTGATGGATAATGTACCCGAAATACTTGCTGAAACTCTCCCGTAACAGTCCACGAACGTTCTCGAACATGAAGCCGAGGGGCCGGATTTCCCGCACCGCGCGGATGGCCTCTGGGAACATATTTCGGCCATCGTCTTTCCCGCGATGCTTGCCACCAATGCTGAACGGTTGACACGGAGGACCGCCCGAAACGAACGACACTTCGCCATGATGCTGGCGGAAGTCGTAAGTTCCAACGTCGCCTTCCACGATCTGCCAATCCCGGACATACTTCACGCCGTCATCGTGGTTGCGTCGGAGAGTACAACAACAGTTCTCATCCCACTCAATGACGACCTTGTGCTTCAGCCCAGCCGCAGCCGTTCCGAGCGCGAGTCCGCCCGCGCCCGCGAATAATTCCACGCTCTTCACGGTGGACTCCTTTCCACCCGGCCTCTTCCTGGAGGCGGTTGCTATGCCGCCAGAACCTTCGGGGGGCAATGTCAACAGGTTCGCCGGAGCGAGGACGACTTGATCGTTGACCAACCGAGCTTCGCGAACGCGCCACATTGGCCACCTCCGCTTGGAAGTACCCTCCTTTTTGTTCAGGTGTCCTATTTCACCCTATCGCCCACGATGCGAGTAAAATGTCGCGATTTTTGAACACTTGCCCAACCTCCGGCAGGTTGGCGACGAACCGCGAAGGCCGCCTGACAGGGTGGCAGTTTTCGCGGGAACTGGCAGACTCTCGCTCGCGGAGGGAATCGGCACTCCGACTTGACCGGGTGAGCGTATCTGACGTATCCTTCTAATGTTACCGCCAAGCCCTTGCTCTCCACGGGGTTCGGCACCGTGTTTGCTCTGAACTTTTCAAACAGTCCTTCCGCC
>JAKEEV010001323.1 GCA_022616395.1 Planctomycetia bacterium
ACCGAAAGCCCGCCGAAGAAGCGCAGTTTCACCAGTTCGGCCTTCGCGGAGTCTTCCACGGAGAGCAAGTCGAGCGCTTCGGTGAGGTCAAGTAGTTCGTCCGGCGGCAAGTCGTCGACCGCGACCGGCTGGCGAAGATCGAGACGCTTGCGGTCGCCTCCGCGCTTCGCGCGTCCCTTCGCGCGTGCTCGGTCAATGAGGATGTGGCGAATCACTTCCGCGGCCGTGGCGAGGAGATGATTGCGGTCGGCAAACGCCGCTTGCTTTGCCCCTGCCAAGCGCAGATAGACTTCGTGAACAATCGCGGTGGCCTGAAGCGTTTGACCGGGCGATTCCGAAGCGAGCCGTGCGGCCGCGATTCGCCGCAACTCGGTGTAGACTTCCTCGAATCGCGTTTCGGGGTTCACGGAATCGTCGGAGTTGGGGCGTGGTAGGCGAGCGCCATGTCTCGGCAGGCGCGGAAGATCGCGTGTAAAGATTGTCGGAGTGAGTCCAGGGTGTTGAGAGCGACAGCACCAAGGTCTTGCGTGAACGTATTCCCCAACAGCACTCCGAACTCCCAGGCTTTGCTGTTCGTCGTGATTCCGTAAACCGGTTGGTCTGGCACGCCATTAAGCTTCTGGGCAGCGAGCATGGCAGCGAGACATTGACCCCACGCTTTCTCGAAGTCGTCAAGCTTCGCTTCAACGACAAGGAGATACGGAATTTCGGGAATCGTCTGGCCGTACTCTGACTTCCGGCACACGAAGTAGTCGGGGGTGCCCGTCAGGGTGTCGTCGAACTCCAGCGATTCGTGTGTGAAAAGGCTCAAATCATCCGCATAGGTTTTCCACACTTCGCGCAGGATCGGGAAAAGGACGATCTCTCCGGCTCCGATCTCTGATCGCCCGATTGGGAGCCGCTGAAGGCTGAACTGCAATTCAGCGAGGAAGTAGTCGGGAAACGGCGGAGCATCGGTCACGGGTGTGACAAAGGGAGCCTGAATGAAGCGCAGTTTGTGCTTCTTCACCACGTCATCGATGCACTTGTAATCCGTGAACGCCATCGCTTCCCCTCTTATGCCTTGACCGGTTTGGCGCGTTCCTTGGTCTCCGCCAAAAACGTCAGCGCCTTCTCCGGTGTGGATAGCTCGTCGGGCAACAGCACGCTTCCACTGCGCGCAGGCACGGGCAGTTCCACCGGCTGGCCCTTGTGGTATTCCTTCATCTTGCGAATCTTGTCCTGAATTCGCATCAGTCCTTCAAGCAACGCTTCTGGCCGCGGAGGACAGCCGGGCACGTACACATCGACAGGCACAACCAGATCAACGCCCTTCGCGACGTTGTAACCATACTTGTAGTACGGCCCTCCTCCGCAGGTGCAGGCTCCCATCGCGATCACGAACTTCGGATCGGGCATCTGGTTGTAAAGCCGGCGCACACGATCCGCCATCTTCAGGTTCACCGTGCCGGCGACGATCATCAGGTCTGCCTGTCGCGGCGTGGCGCGAAATGTACCGGCTCCAAAGCGGTCGATGTCGTATCTCGGCGCGCCGGTGGCCATCATCTCGATGGCGCAGCAGGCTAGCCCGAAGGTCATCGGCCACAGCGATGACTCACGCGCCCAGTTAATCGCATACTCCAGGCTCGTCACAACGAACCCATCTTCCATACTGCCTTCGAGCAACCCCATTAGGCACCTCCGGGCGAACGGCCGGCGTGAGCCGGCTGGTGAAGAGATGGGCTCTCACC
>JAKEEV010000221.1 GCA_022616395.1 Planctomycetia bacterium
CAGCTCGCGCGTCGGAGGTGGTTTGCTTCGCGGAGGCATCGAGTTGGCGGATCAGAGTAGACAGTTCAGTGATGAGCAAGGCCAGCCGACGAACCTCTGCACCTTTTGCGGTCTCCGCGGTCAGCCGCAGTTGATCGCTTTCGCCGATGATGGCTTTGAGCCGGTTCAGCAACTCGCGCTGACGGTCCAGCAACTCCTTCTGGTTCTTCTTCGTGTCGTCCGCCAGTACCGACTGGTCGATTCCGAGCAATTCGAGCTTCCCGCGGTCGAGCCGGTTCTGGGCCAACTGCATGTTGAGGCCCACCAACTCTTCGAGCTTGTCGCCCGCTTCCATCAACTGATTGAGGGCGGTTGTCAGGTGAGTTTTGCGGTCGAGTGGAGTGTCGGCCGCGACCTTACCAAGAATTTCACCGGCGGTTTTCAACGGTTGATCGGCCACGCTACGAATCGCGGTTGCAAGCAAACGCAGTTCAGGAGTGAGTGCCGCTTCTCGTGCCAGTTCCGCAAGCGAGTTGGCGGCCCGGCGCACTCGCTTACCGCACTCATCCAGACGAACCGTGTGCTGCAACTCCAGTCCGGCAAGCGCTGCGGTCTCGTTGCGAAGCGCGCTGACCTCGCTGGCTGTTCCTCTTACCTCAAGAAGTGTTGTCTTGAGTGGCTCCCGGAGTGAGTCGCGCTGACAGAGGATGTCCTGGAGTTCCAGAGGAGGAGCCGTTGAGCTGAGTCTCAGTTCGCTCCAACCGGTTGTGGGGTAAATCGTCTCCTGAGGAGGAAGTTTCGGATCGTCCAGATTGCGGTTGTCCGTTACGCGAATGCGGAACCGAAAGATGTCTCCCTCGCGGCCCTTCCCCGACAGATCGAGATCGAACCGACCGGTCCTGGCTGTTTCGCCGGAAAGCGGAATGGTTACGGAGATCGGTTTGGCATCCGGGCCAGTGACGTATTCCAGAACCGCGGTGGAAACCAGCACGTCATCGCGCACGACAAATGCGATGGGAACGCTCGTGCCCGGTCGTGCGGTTCGCGTTTGCGCGGTGATACCTGAGAGTCGCTCGAACTCGGGTGGTGAATCGGGTGCCACACGCACGGCGATTGGCGTCTCGGTGTTGAGCTTCTTGCCGTTGGCTTCGTTGACCAGAACGAGTTTCAGCACACCGCTGTGTTTCAGACGGAAGCTTGCCGTAGCGCTCAGTGCATCCGGCGAAAGTGCAAGCGGGATAAGTTCAAACGTGGACGCGCCTTCGGGTCGCCAGTTGAGGAGAGCCGCGGCGACAGGGCGCGTGAACTTGAGTTTGAACTCGGCGGTGGTGAATTGAAGCTCTTCCAGGTCGGTGAAGCCGGGGAGCGTGTGCCTGGCTCGTGTGGACGCATACGCGGGCGGTGTGATTACCGTCGTGCTACCATCGGCCAACTCCGCTGTATCAATCACGCTGACGTGATACCAGTCGCTTGTCGCTGTTCCAATGACCACGCGGTACTCGAAGTCGGCGGATACGTTCTGGCGGGTGACGTGGAAGGCGCCAGGCTCGCCGCAGGTCATCGGGAGTTTGCGTTCTGGTTCATCCGGGCCGGCGCGGAAGATGAGCATCGCGTGTGTGGGCACGGTTGCTCCAGGCTCGGTCTTCCGGGCATAAGCGGAGAGCGTGACCGAACCACCGCGCTTGACGACCGAGTCCTTGGAAGTCACTTCGACAGCGAAACCCGCGAGCGCTTCCGGGCGATGCCACGGAGTTGCCACCCGGCGCAGTCTGTCTGCGCTTCCAGGAAGAAGCGCGGCGGTTGTCGCGACGATGAGGATGGCCGCTGTCATGAGCATCCACGGCACCGGCCAGGCCGGGACCGCGTGAGTGAAGTCCGCGGCCTTTGTTCGGCGCGAGGTGTCTTCGGCGAGCGCCTCCAGCAGCGCGGAAGAAGCACGCTCCGAGCCGCCATTGGTTCCGTTCACCACATCGCGCATCCGTTGGCCCAACTTCGGCAATCGCTTCTCGACTTCGCGGGCGACTTCAACCAGTGAGATTTCCGCTCGCCACGGCTGCACCACGAGCCGCCACACCAGCACGCCCATTCCGGTTATCCATGTGGCCAGGCACAGCCCGCGTGTCCAGGCAGGAAGCCGGAAGCTCGCATCGAGGAGCACGAACAGAAGCGTTGTGAGCAAAGCAAGGAGAACAAGCCAGCACACCCCGCGCACGACTCGCAGTTTGCGAACGCGCGGAACCAGCGCAGCGAGTCGCTGTTCGATTGCGGGCGGAATCGCGGGGGACATGAACTCTCCGGCAGACGGGAACACCCAACCCGCCCGGCCGGACGCGCGCGCGGTGGGTGACTAAACTATACCCGCGACCGAACCCGCGCGGCAAGCATCAGCCAAACAATCAAGACACCCTCTTCCCCTTGAGCAAAGCTCCAACCCAATCGATTTCAGTCGAGTACAGCCAGTTGGACCAGGTGTATGAAAGGTCCAGGTAACGAAGCTCTGGGAAGGCAATCGTTTGGCCCAGGAGTTCGATCCCCTCCCAGTTCTTCGTCTCGGTGAGTCGCGAGCAGTGCCTCCTCTCGATCTTTCAACCTCGCATTCTCGACCCCACGAGCCAGTTCAATCTGCGCGCGAATGAACTCGGCCCGCGCTTCGTCGCCGTTCTCCTGAAGCCAGTCGGCGAAGACCAGGCGCGGGGTATCGTCGTCGGGGTTCTCGCAAATCGCCTTCAGGAGTGCTTCGCGTTCGTTCATTTGTCGGCTCCATCTCATCCGAGAGCGGCAACCCGCGTTGTGAGTTCGGCATCTCCTGTGGTACAACACCCACCGAGGAGGTTTTTGCATGTCCACCACTACACCCGCAACCGCGGACACGCCCGCGCCGGAGTTTTTGGAGAACGCTGGGTTCCGCCGGTTCACAGTCGATGAATATCACCAGATGATCCGGGCCGGCATCCTGATCGACGGAGAACCCATTGAACTCCTCGAAGGCTGGATGGTGAAGAAGATGTCACACGGCACACCCCACGACAACAGCATGGACGCCTTCGAGGGACTTCTTCCCGCACTGCTGCCGCCGGAGTGGTTCATGCGGTGTCAGCGGGCCATTACACTTTCCGACAGCGAACCCGAACCCGATTACGCGATTGTTCGCGGGCCGCGCGGCCGCTATCGCAACGATCACCCGACACCGCCCGACATCGGTTTTATCACCGAGTTCTCTGTCAGTTCTCTGCGCATCGACCGCGTTGGCAAGGGCCGCATCTACGCGCGAGCCGGCATCCCGGTTTACTGGGTTGTGAACGTCGTGGACAAGGTGATTGAAGTTTACACGCAACCGAGCGGCAGGGGAGACTCCGCGGCTTACGCGAAGCGCGATGACTACGCCATTGGCACTTCGGTACCTGTCACGCTTGACGGCAACACGGTCGGAACCATTGCGGTCGCGGATGTGATGGGTTAACTCAGCACTGGGCCACAGAGGTTTGTAAGTTGTCAACGAGCCGCGACCGCAAGGGAGCGGGACAACTTTAACCGCTCCCTTGCGGTCGCGGCTCGTTGAAAAGCAACAGGCAACTCAGGCCACCTGCTTAGAGAGTCACTCCCTTACCGAAACGCTTCTTCAACATCTGCTGAACGGCTCGTGGGAGTAGCCCGTAGTCGTCGGTGTGCTCATCGAGGTACTGGTTGTCGGTCAAGTCGAGGCGTTCCAGATTCGCGAGGTGTTTCGACTTGCACAGCGCCTGACAGGCTTTCTCCGAAAGCGTGTTCTCGCTCAGATCAAGTGCTCGCAACCGGTTCATCCACTTCTGCTTGACCAGCGCGATCACGTCTCTGTCGCGTAATCCCATGCTGCCAAGCCCCAGTTCGCGAAGAGCGGGCATCTTCTCCCCCAACAACACCAGCGCCTTGCGGCAGGCGGTCACCTCGCGGATCGGGTTGTCGTCGATGAACATCCAGTTGTCGCTGATGTCCAGCCGTTCCAGTTTCGCGAGGTGCTTCGTGCCCGCGATGGCTCGCAGTCCGCCCGCGTCGAGTGCTCCGTTGTCTTCTCGCCTGCGCACAAACAGCGTGGTGAGGTTCGCGAGGTACTTCGATCGGAGCAGAGCCGGCGCGTCGGACCCATCGGACGACAGCACCACACCCGTCAGGTTGAGCGTGTGCAGCCGGAGTAAGTGCTTGCACTTCGCGAGGGATTCAAAGCCCTCGCATTCCTGAAACAGCAGTTCCCGGATCGGAGCAAGGGCGAAGATCTCTTCTCCTCGCTCAACGACCGTGGAGCCATCCATCGAGATCCGCTCGACGAAACCACGACGGAACACGACCGGCGG
>JAKEEV010001324.1 GCA_022616395.1 Planctomycetia bacterium
CTGCCCTCTGTCTTCTGTCCTCTGCCCTCTGTCCTCTGATCTCTGTTCTCTCAGCGGTGGCTTTTCTCGGGCACGGTGAGGAAGCCCCAGCGAAGGGCCTGATCCTGCGTGTAGTTCTTGCCGAGTGTCAGCGCGGTGATCGCTTTGGCGAATTCGTAACCCAGATAGAATGCGTGAGAAACATCGAGCTTCGGATCGGCTTCCGCGAGCCTCGCGAATAGCTCAAACGGATCGGTGCCGCGAAGGTAAACACTTCCGTTGAGAACGTGAAGCTCTCCGCGTTCGGCGAAGATGCGGTAGTTCCGGTCGGTGATGCGCTCCGCCAGTTCGCGAAGCGTCACTTCGCCCTGTTCGTAAAGTTTCGGATCGCGGAGCATCACCAGGTTTGGTTCGAGTCGCTTGGGGAGCACCTTCTGGCGTACCGCGTGGAAGACGAGTCGCCGGGCGAGATCAAACTCCTTCACCGCGGAGCGCGCCCAGTTAATCACCTCGGTCGTCAACACACTCCGCACGCCGATTTCCTGGCAGAACCCCGCGAGCAAAACGTTGAGACCCGCGGAGTCCGAGTCCGTCAGTTCGGTGAGGTTGCCAATCCCCATCATCAACTCAGATTCCGGGAACCGCCGACGGGTTTCAATGAATCGGCCTAGCGACGCGGAGAAGCCGAAGCCGATCGGTTCAAGAATCGGGTCGAGCCGGTGCTTCACTCCGAGATCGCGAAGGATATTTACCGTGCGTGTGAGGCTGTCGAGATCGGTGGGCGAATCGGGGATCGCGACGACTTCGACATTGGGATGAAGCGCGTGCCACTGTTGGGTGTGTTCGAGGTTCGAGCTATTGACGCTCAACACCAACTCCGCGCCGGCCGCGAGTGCTGAGGCGACTTCATCCGGGTTGAAGCTGTCAATTGAAACGCGAAAGCCTTCCGCACGCAGAGCGCGGACTGTGTCGCCAACTCCAGGCCAAGTCGGGCCGGGATCGCAACCGAGGTCGATTACATCCGCGCCACTCGCGTGATAGTGGCGTGCTTCGGCGAGTATTGCATCGAGTGACTTCGTCGGGGCGTGATTCACTTCCGCGAGAATCTCGATGTCGAATTTCCCATACTCGCGAGGCGGCCCGGACTGCTTGCCGAAGAATTCGGGAAGGTCGCGGAGATCGAGTGGCCCGCGCACAGTAGGCGCGCCTGCGGCGTTGGACACTTCTTCCAGTTCCCCGCGACAGAAGCCGGGCAGAATCACTCGCTCCAACTGCTCCGGGAGCGCGGGGAGATGTCGAGCGACCCAGTTGGTTGTCATGAGGGCCGCGACAGTGATGGGTAAAACGGCGACGTGTGCTTCAAAGCCGACTTTGGGAGCCAGTTCAGCGAGTTCGCGGCGAAGCGATGGCTCCGCCAGCTTACCGGTGACGAAGAGCAGCCTCGAAGCAGGCGCAGTCATGATGTGGAGACTGGAGAGCCGGGGGAGGCGAGTCCCCCGGTGTTGGCTTCTGCTTGTTGGGGCGCGGAGGAAGATTCGGGCGGCTTTGTTTCGGGTTCAAAGGCGAACACGGGACAGCGGAATACCTTTCGTCGGTCGGCCGAGACTGGGCCGATTGGCGGAATCAGATCGAGACCACGAGGGATGGTGAGAGGAAGTTCGTCCATGATGCTCGTGAGGAACGTCGCTTTCGCCACCAGTTCCGTATGAACGAAATCGCCATCGGACTGAATCGGGAATCGCTTCAGGAAGTCCGTGCGATAGAGTTTGAACGCGCTATTCACATCCGCAAGGGGCACACCGAAGACCCACTCGACGCGTTTCTTGTACCACCACTCGCTCCAACTGTACCACGGAGGAGTGTGCGCGAACGGCAACCCGGTGACGATGCGCCAGAAGACTTTCCACACCCACGACACCCCAATCACAAGGGTCGGTCGCGGTTGACCGGCCCGGAACCCGCTGATGAGGTCCGGTTGCTTGCCGAAAATCTCGTCGCGCAACTCGATGCGTTCCAGCATCGGCTTGATGTCGGAGGGCGTGTAGGGGTAATCGAGACCGGAGTAGAAGAACAGCGGCTGTGTGGTGGCTTCAAGCGCGGTTCGCAAGCACGCGCCGAATCCCTGGCGCGTCGGGTGAGTAAGGACGCGCAACTTCGGCACACGCGCGACGAGTTTCTCAAGAGTTGTGGCGGTTGTGTCTGTGCTTCCGTCGTTGACCACGAGGATTTCAAACGGCCGGTTGACGTTGGTGAGCACCGCGCCCCACGCGGGCAACACGCGCTCCAACACGCCCGCCGCGTTGTGGGCCGGGATGACGACGGTCACCCCATCGCGCTGTGCAGCGGGTTTAGACATGGAAGAAGGTCGTTGGCTGTTAGTGTGATGCCAAGCCCGCTCCCTTGCGGTCGCGGCTCGTTTGGAACAAAGCCCGCTCCCTTGCGGTCGCGGCTCGTTTGGAACAAAGCCCGCTCCCTTGCGGTCGCGGCTC
>JAKEEV010000222.1 GCA_022616395.1 Planctomycetia bacterium
TCGTCGCCAACATGCTTGACCGCTTCCGGCGCGACGAGCTTATCATCGGACACATCGAGAAGGGACTGGCGATCCTCGCCCCGGACGGAACAGTTCTCTGGGCCAACCGGGTCTTCCGAGAGTACGCGACCGGCGACCCGGTGGGCAAGCCGATCTTGAGCGCGCTTGGTGGCGAACGCGTGTCGGTCGAACATCTGGAAGGTCAACTTCCTGGCGACTGCGCCACTTCCTACGCCTGCGCGACCAATCCGCTGGCTCCCACTCAATACGGAATGCCAACATCAATCCGCATTCGTTGCCTCGGCCGCGCGGAGCCGGTGTTTCTGGATGTGGACATCCGCCCGGTGTTAAACCCGGATGGCACCCCCACTCAGATCGTTGCTCTGACGTGGAACGTCACAGCGGAAGTCGTTCAGCAGCAGAAGTTCGATGCGCTTCACGCCGCGGGTCGCGAACTGGCCGGGCTGGACGCAGAGCAACTCTCCGAGATGAATGTGCCCTCGCGTGTCGAATTACTCAAGCTGAACTTGCGGAGAACCATTCACGATCTGCTTCATTACGACACAATCGAAGTGCGCCTGCTCGACCGCAAAACGGGCGAACTCAAGCCGCTCCTCGAAGACGGCATGCTCCCCGAAGCGGCCGGCCGATCACTCTACGCCAGCCCAACCGGCAACGGCGTGACGGGCTTCGTCGCAGCCACCGGCGTGAGCTACCTGTGTTCGGACACGGCCAACGATCCGCACTATATCGCGGGCGCGGCCGGTGCGCGCAGTTCTATGACGGTCCCCCTGAAGTTTCAGGATGAAGTGATCGGCACGCTGAATGTGGAAAGTCCGCGTGTCAACGGCTTCGGAGCGGACGACTTGCAGTTCACCGAACTCTTTAGCAAAGAAATCGCTTCCGCGTTGCACACGCTCGATCTGTTGAGCGCTCAACAAGTCTGCACCGCGGGCCAGTCCATCGAAGCCGTGAATAAAGAGATCGCGCTGCCGCTCGATGAAGTGCTGGCCAGCGCCAGCGTGTTGCTTGGACGCGCTGGCGATAACCCGGACACGGTCGCGCGTCTCAGACGCATTCTCGATGCCGCCCGGCAGGTGAAGGCCAGCGTGGCTCAGGTTGGACGCGAGATGGCCGTTGCTCCTCCGGCATCAGACGCTTCTCAGCCGCTGTTGGGAAAGCGAATTCTGGTAGTGGAATCGGATGAGCGACTTCGTCGGGCCGCTCATCTGCTGCTCAACCGGCTGGGAGCGATCGCGGAGACCGCGAGCACCGGCTCGGATGGCGTCGCGATGGCCACAGACGCCGACTATGACACGATCTTTCAGGAAGTGAAGCCGCCCGACATGGGCGGTTACGAGTGTTATCAGCGCCTGCGAGCCGCGTGCCCACGCGCAACGGTTGCATTAACCACCGGCTTCGGCTACGACACGGCTCATTCGATTGTCAAAGCGCGTGCCGACGGCATGCGCCACGTCTTGTACAAACCCTTCCGGCAGGATCAAGTCATCAAGGCCGTCCTCGAAGGCGACAACCCGCCAAGTAACGCTGGGTGAGGCGAGCCGTTCGTCAAGATGAACCAGCGGTTGAGCGGTGGTTTCCTTTCGGATAAGTTACCGGCAGTCCCACAACTCCGCGGGTGTGCCTGTGTCTGCAACCAAAACCGAGACTGTTGCCCAAAACCCCGTTGAGGTGCCTCTCTACACGCCCTGGGACACCGCACGCTATCTGCACCTGCCACTCTGGTCGATCTTCGTGCTGACCGGCCGATTCCGTGGATGGTTTGAGCCGGAGTTCTTCTTTCACCATTTCCGGCACGGATTGCCTCACCCGTCGATTGTCGATGGCGATTTGGCGTTTGCGCCCTACCCGGAGGATCACGGACGCTTGACCTTTCGGCGCCTCGCTGATCTCTTTGTCCGGGCTGCCGCGTTCCAGGTGTTGGTGGACTGGTCGCGGGGACGGGAGCGCCAAAGAGATCGTTGGGAGAGCCTGTATCGCACCATCTGGCGGGGTTTGGAAGACACCTCTCGTGAGCCGGTTCCCTTCAACTTGCCAACCGACGAGCGAGTGACTCACCTCCTCGCGCCGTATTCTCCGCGTTTGCCAGACGACCAACTCGCGCTCCTGCGGAAGTGGTTCGCCCTTCGTCTGGAACGAGTCGAGGTGAAAGACGGCGAACCTCGTCGCGTCTACCCAATCTCGCGAGATCCTGCCGAACAAGTTCCACGAATCATCGCGATTGATCCGCGCATTCGCTTCGGACGGCCGACAATTGCCGAGAAAGGCGTGCCTACGGACACTCTGTTCGAGCGGTATCAAGCGGGCGATTCCTTCGCGGAGTTGGTCGAGGATTACAGCCTGACAACGACAGAGGTTGAGGAAGCAATCCGCTACGAAGCGATTCCTCCGGCTCCGTTGTTTCCCTTCTACGGATGGTAAGAGGACTGACCGTGACCGACCGGCCGACTTTCTACGTCGATCGGTGTCTCGGCAAAGCCGTCGCGAATGCCCTGCGCGCAGCCGGTGCTGATGTGCGAGTCCACGACGAACATTTCGCCCAAGATGCGCTCGATGAAACCTGGATTCCTCACGTCGCGGCGCAAGGATGGGTGATTCTCACCAAGGACAAGAACATCCGCCGCACGCGTGGTGAACGCGAAGCTGTGCTGCTGGCCAATGCTCGCGTGTTTACGTTGTCCTCCGGGAATATGCGCGGCGCAGAGATGGCCGCACTCTTCGTTCAACACCTCGCAAACATGGAACACGTCGCGAACGGTCTTCAGCCACCATTCGTTGCGGTCGTTGCGCCAGACGGGATTTACATCGCGTACCCGCCGACCACAGAGAGTCCCTCCGAAAGCACTTCGACCGACGGCGAACCACCAGTGTAGACCCCTGTCGCCATACTCACAACATTTTCAGAATCCTTCCGGCTCGCACCCGGTTAGGATGTGCAGCGGTCAAATTCGTCGCTCTCAAACGCTCCCACACTTCGCCGGAGGCAATCATGATGCAACGTCTCGTCTCGCTCGGCGCACTCGCGGGGCTACTCGCGTTCGCCGGCTTCTCTTCCGCGCCCGCCAGCCGAGCCAATGACTGGCCACAGTGGCGCGGACTCAACCGCGACGCCAAAGTCACCGGCTTCAAAGCGCCCAAGACCTGGCCCAAGGAACTCAAAGAGAAGTGGAAAGTCACCGTTGGCGATGGCGTCGCCACGCCCGCGCTGGTCGGCGACAAGCTCTATGTCTTCACACGCGAAGGCAACAGCGAAATCACCCGCTGCCTCAACGCGGGCACTGGCAAGGAAATCTGGCAGGAGAAGTACGACACCGCCTTCAAAGGAGGAGGAGACAGGGGTTACCCAGGCCCGCGGAGTTCGCCCGCGGTCGCTGATGGCATGGTTGTGACACTCGGAGTCAACGGCCATCTCTCGTGCCTCGATGCCGCGACCGGCAAGAAAGCCTGGCGAATCGAAACCAAGGGGTTCCCCAAGTTCCACACGTCCAGTTCGCCGGTGATCGTGGACAAACTCGTTGTCGCCCAGTTCGGAGGAGAGGGGAGCGGTGGAGTCACCGCCTACGAACTGGCAACCGGCAAGGAGAAGTGGAAGTGGACCGATGAGGGGACTGCTTATGCCTCCCCCGTCGTGATGACCGTCGATGGGACGAAGATGATCGTTGCCGAGACCGACAAGAGCGTCGTCGGGATCGGTTTGGCCAACGGGAAGACGCTCTGGAAGGTCGCCTTCGTCGGTCCCGGCCGGCTGGATTACAACGCTTCGACCCCGATCATTGAGGGGCAGACCATCATCTTCTCGGGTGTCGCGCGCGGAACGTATGCCATCAAGATCGAGAAGACGAGCGCCGGCTTCGCTGCCAAAGAGCTGTGGAAGACTACCAGGGAATACGCCGCCAAGTTCAACACCCCGGTGGTCACGAAGGGGCTGGTGATCGGGCTGACCGACCGGAACACACTCTTCTGTCTCAAGGCCGATAGCGGCAAGGTGGCCTGGACTGAATCGATCAAGGGGAAGGGCGGATACGGGTCGATTGTCGATGTCGGGCCGGTGTTGATGACACTGACAACCGCCGCTCAGTTGGCTGTCATCGAGCCAACCGATAAGGAGTACAAGGAACTGGCGAGCTATAAAGTCTCGTCCACCGAAACGTATGCGTACCCTATCCTCTCGGGCAACCGCATCTACATCAAGGACAAGGACTCGGTCATCCTCTACACGATTGAGTGAGTTGTGCGAAGAGTAGGCATTCGCTGGGCATCGTTCTTCAGAGTAGTCATCACGCTCCGCGTGATGACAGAAGCGCAGCCAGCCAAGTGAAAGACACATCACGCGGAGCGTGATGACTACTCTGAAGAACGGCACACGGAGTGTGCCTACTACTTTGGAAGCCATAGCATGTCGGTATGGTGTTCGCGTTCTTGCTGTTGGCGTTGGCGTGGGTCGGGCATGCGTGCATCTGGACCGCGCTGTTGAACAATCTCTACGGCCGCCCGCTGTCGAAGAGCTTGCTGAAGCTCTGGCGATTCGTCACCGGCGGAATCATCCTCTCATTTCCTCTGTTACTCTGGTCAGTTCGAAATGAACCGGTGATTGTACTCGGTCCAACAGAAGATCACGCCTCCGTCTGGGGCTTGGTGATTTACGTCTACGCGATTCTGTGCCTCGCGTTCAGCGTCATCATCTTTCTGCCGCTCACCATCGAGCGCGCTCTGCGCAAGCGGCCCGCGTGCCTCGTCGAGGAACA
>JAKEEV010001325.1 GCA_022616395.1 Planctomycetia bacterium
TACGCTTACGAACTCGACGACGGCGTTTACTTCGACGTGTCGAAGGATGATGACTACGGCAAACTGAGCAACCGCGACCCGGAGCAAATGGAAGCCGGCGCGCGGTTAGAAGTGAACGCGAAGAAGCGCAATCCCGGCGACTTCGCGCTCTGGAAAGGCGCAAAGCCTGACGAACCAAGCGAGGTGCAATTCGACAGTCCGTTCAAGTGCGGTCGCGGCCGTCCGGGGTGGCACATCGAATGCACCTGCATGGCGATCCGGACGCTGGGCGAAACGCTGGACATCCACGGAGGCGGCCTCGACCTCCAGTTCCCTCACCACGAAAACGAACTGGCTCAGAGCGAATCGCTCACGGGCAAAGACTTCGCCCACGTCTGGATGCACAACGGCCTGCTGAAGATGGGCAAGGACAAAATGGCCGGTTCGGTCGGCAACGTGGTGAACATCGCGGACCTGCTGAAGCGCCACTCACCGGACACGATTCGCTTCCTACTACTCAGCACGCACTACCGCAGTCCAATCGAATACAGCGAGGAGCGGTTGGAGGAGGTGAAACGGTCACTGGAGAGCTTCTACCGCTACTTCGAGCGATACGAGCGGGCTATCGGGGAGAGTTTCTACACGCTCCCAGAACTCTCATCGCCAGACCTCCAAGTGATGCCGGGCATCCGAGAGTTAGCGGCCCGTTCTGAACCGAAACACATTCTTGGCTCTCATGGCAACGAGTTCCTGATGAGTATGAACGACGATTTCAACACTGGTGCCGCAACCGGCGTCCTGTTTCAACTCTTGAACGAAGCGAACGCACATCTTGATTCACTTGAACGGCCTCGTAGCAGCGAACTGCAAGTGGAGATGCTCAAAAGCATCGTCCGTTATGATGCTCAGCAACTCCGAACGATGACCAACATTCTCGGACTGTTCTGGGCGCCTCCGCAAAAGAAGACACTTGCCGGCGCCTTGGCAGGAACGGCGAGCATCGGCTCTTTCTCCACCACGGGAACCCTATCTGCATCTTTTGATGGACCAGCTCTCGAACAGTGGAACCGAAGCCAAGAGATTATCTCAGGGTTGATGCAACTGCTCCTCGACCTGCGGAACAACCTTCGCACAATCGCGAAGGAAGCCACGAAGGATAACCCGCTCAAGAAATCACTGTTCGAGCAGACGGACTTGATTCGCACGCGGCTCGGCGAACTCGGAGTCACGCTCGAAGACCGGCCCGGCGGAACCACATGGAGAGTGGGGTAACGAAAATGAGGCCCGAAGGGCCATTCTCCCTCAGCCCAGGCCAACGGCCTGGGTTCCGGATGTCGGTATCAGGTCGCGGTCTGAAGGGCCGCGCTCCATCATGCGAACCCGATAGCGCGGCCCTTCAGGCCGCAAACATCTGTCCCTCGCCCAGCCCAGCCCTTCGGACTGGGCTGAGGAAGCGCGACCCTTCGGGCCGCAGGAAGGCGGCCTCCGGCCCGGGAAGCGCGGGAAGGCGGCCTCCGGCCCGGCAAGTGAGCTGTCGCGGTGGCCGCGGAAAACCCGGAAAAGGAATGGCTCCGCGAAGACGCTGGTTGTGAAGTCGGCAGCGGGCGATGTCCCTTGGCATCGGCCGCAAGTCTAGCGGCGGAAGGGCACGACCGCGTTGGCGGAAGTGTTTTTCCCTAATTCGGAACTCTCATTCTCA
>JAKEEV010001326.1 GCA_022616395.1 Planctomycetia bacterium
CCTCCGCTATCGCCGCAGCGGTTCCTCTCGTTCATGAAGACTGTTCCGCTTGACTTTGCACCGGGCACTTCTGCAACTTACTCGAATGTGGGATTCATCATCCTCGGAGAAGTGATCGCGACCATCACCAAGCAACCTTACGAAAAGTTCGTGCAAGATAACGTACTCAAACCAATGGGCATCAAGAACGCGCGCCTCAACCCGCGAGATGGCAAGTACGCTCCGCGATCTGCACACAGGCACCTCGCGGGCACGCAAATGGTACTTCCAGCGTTGCGCTTCCCGATGATCGATGCAACCGGCGGCTGGCTCGCCTCCGCGGTCGATCTGGCTCGGCTCTTGTGCAACCTGGAAGGAACTCTTGGCGAGCCGGTACTCAACGAGAAAACTCGGCTTGTCATGCGCGAAGCACCTCCGGCTCCACTGAAGCCACGCGACAACGGCACCTACTTCGGGTTGGGGTGGGATGTCGCGTTCATCGACAAGAAGGAGTACGGCTACTTCAAGGACGGCTGCTTCCAGGGCATGCGCACATACATGAAGCGGCTCCCGAATGGAGTGAACTGGGCACTTGTGTTCAACGCGAGCATGGAGTTCGACGCGGTGGACATGCAGCTCGCTGGCAATGCGATTCAGGAAGTCCGCAAGCACGTCGAGTATCTCGAGAAGCACCCGGAGATTGACTTGTTCAAGGACTTCGCGTGAAAAAGTAGCCCGCCGCTCATCGTCGGAGCCGCGACCGTCAGGGAGCGCAATCAATCAGAGCGACCGTCAGGGAGCGATCTGAAGTCAGCGCTCCCTGACGGTCGCGGCTCTGGCAAGACACCGCTCCGCGCCGGGCTACTTTGTTGCTCACTTTAGAATCGCCTCGATCACTTTCCCCTCGCAGAGCAGGTGCGGGCGGCCGAGACGGTCGCGGATTTCGGAGCGCGGATCGACTCCAAGAAGGTGGTAGACAGTAGCGGCCAGATCGGTCGGCGGGGTTGGGTTGAGGGCTGGTTCGGCCGCGTACTTGTCGCTTGCGCCGTAGACCGTGCCTCCTTTCACGCCCCCACCTGCGAGGATTGATGTGAAGACCTTTCCCCAGTGGTCGCGGCCATCTCGACCAGCACCCGCGCCGCCTGGAACCGCCTGACCGACCTTCGGCGTTCGGCCCATTTCGCCCGTCCACACAATAAGCGTCTCATCAAGCATTCCGCGAGCCTTCAAGTCATCGAGCAGAGCCGAGAATGCCTGATCCGTTACCGGGCAGAGTCGCGTTTTCAGGTCGATGAAGTTGCGGTTGTGCGTGTCCCAGTAGACGCTTACGTTGGTAATGCCGTCGTTCGGCCAGAAGACAGTCACCAGAGGCACGCCCGCTTCGATCAACCGCCGAGCTTGCAACACCGACTGACCATGCCTGGTCATTCCATACCGCTCGCGCACCTTCCGCGGTTCTTGAGACAGATCGAATGCACGCGCGGAAGCCGGTGTGGAAAGCAGCGAGAAGGCGCGGGCATAGTGCGTGCCCATCGCTTCGAGTTCCGGCTGGCTGTGGAACTTCCGGTCGAGTTTATCAAGCGAACGGAGAAGGCTCGCGCGGTCGCCGAGTTGCTCCGTGGTGACATCCGCCTGCGGGGTGAACTCGCCCACTCGGTAATCGGGCTTCGAGGCGTCCGCATCAATCCGCATCGGGTTATAGATCGGCCCAAGAATCCCCGCTCCCTGACCGTGGCTCTCCTCCACGAATCTCGGCGCGCCATCGGGCACCACCGGCATCATCGAGACATAAGGCGGCAGCGGTCCACGCCCACGCCCGAGCTTGGCAAGCACCGAGCCGTAGTTCGGGAAGTCATCCGCGAGCGAACCGGGCGGAGCAGGGCGGCCCGTGAGTAAATGGTGTGTCGCGGTGGTGTGGTTCACGTCGTTGTGCGTCATCGAGCGAATCAAGCACAACTCGCGAGCGCGCTTCGCCAAAAGCGGGAAGTGTTCACACACCTGAAGGCCGGGAACGGTCGTCTGGATCGGCTTGAACTCTCCTCGGTACACATCGGGAGCATCCGGCTTCATGTCCCAGGTGTCTTGCTGAGCCGGTCCACCCCACATGAACAGCACGATACACGCCTTCGCGTGCTTGCGTTCTTTCGGGTCGTAGATGTCGCGTGCGCGGAGCAACTCCGGCAGTCCCAAACCAAACAGGCTCAGCGCTCCGGCGCGCAGAACCGTTCGTCGAGGAACGATGGGGTTGAAGAACGGTGTGGGTGGGTTGACTCGCATCTCAACGATCTCGCGGAAGGGCCGCAACTCTCCGAGTGTAAACCACATCGGTAGAGCAAGCTACTCCGCGAACGGCAAAACGACTACACCCTGCCAGAGGGCAGGGTGTAGTTGGGGTTGGTGCGATCAGTCGGGCCGGCGGGATTTGAACCCACGACCTCTTGCACCCCAAGCAAGC
>JAKEEV010001327.1 GCA_022616395.1 Planctomycetia bacterium
AGTTCAACCGTAACTCCATCCCCCGCGCCATCCACTCCAACCACCTTGAATGGCTTCGCGGCCCGCACCAGTACGCGCTGAGTGGCGAACTCGCCGATTTTCGTCTCGAACCGCACCTTGCCCGGGGAAAGTTCCAGAGGAGCGACCACAGAGCCGGTCACGCCGATGTGAATGAGCGGATTGGTCGCGTCGTTTGTCTTCAGCGTGATCTGCTCGGAGATCGGACCGGGCGCTACGGTCGCCTGGAGAGTCACATCGACCTGATACTCGGCTCCTCCGCGCAGCGGCCCTCCTCGGCTGACTTCGGACACCTTCACATCGAACGGCCAGGTGCCTTGAACCACTTCGGTGATCTTCCAGTCGCGCGAGCGGCCGGAATACTTCACTTGCACGGCCTGGTGCAAGCGTGTGCCTTGCGGAACAGTGCCGAAGTTAACCGCGCCGGGAGTCACGCCAACATCCGTGCGGCTCGTTGCCTGCAAGCGAATGACCGCGGTGGACACATACTTCGGCCCGAAGGTGACGTAAACCGTCTGGGCGTTCTGGCCGACGAACTTCGCGGTGTTCATCGTGATTGTCAGTTCCGCGGTCTCATTCGGTTGGAGAATCTTCGTCATCGGTATGTAATCGAGGCAGGTGCAACTCTTACGCACTTCCGTAATCTGCATGGGCGTTTCATAGATGTTCGTGATGGTGAACTTGTGGACGCAGAGCGTGCCGTGAGGAACCTCGCCAAAGTTATGTGAGATCACCGGAGGAGCGGCCTGCTCGCGATTGGTGGCGATGTCCGGCAGGAAGAACTTGTTCGCCCACGGAGCCGGTGTGGGCGGGTTAGGCTGGAGAGTTACCGGCATCTGCGCCGGCGGCTGAGCCACCGCTACAACCGTTAAACTCAACCCCATCACCGCTGCCGTCATCAAGCGATTGGTCAATCGCATACCGCGAACCTCCTGCACCCACGCGAGACAGGTCACCCATCCTACATCGACCGGCAAGAGGCTTGTGTGGAAATGAACAAAGCCCACAGGGTGTTCCGTGTGGGCTTTCGTTCGGTCTGTGCGACCGGGCGCGGTTGGCGCGAGCGTGCCGAGAGTTCACGGAATTGCGGGATTGCGGTTTTCACTCACACTCACACTTTTTGAACACCGACACTACTTTCCCCAGCGGCTTTTCACGAAGGCGATGCCCTTCGTGTAAACGTCCTCGGCGCTGGGGAACAAATCGCGCCAGATCTTCGTCGCGGCGGCAAGGTCCGGCAACGCGCGGCCGAACGCTTCGATTGTCAGCCACCCGTCATATTTCACTTCCTTGAGCGTCTTGAACGTCGCGTCCCAGTTCACTTGCCCGGTGCCGGGCGTTCCGCGATCATTCTCGCTGATGTGGACATGCGCCAGCACTGGTGCAACTGCGCGAATCGCGGCGGCTGCATCTTTCTCCTCGATGTGAGCGTGGAAGGTGTCGTACATCGTGCGGAAGTTCGGGTGATTCACCATGTTCACCAACTCCACCGCGCCCGCGACCGTGTTGAGCAAGTAGCACTCGAAGCGGTTGAGGTATTCGATTGCCATCATCAAGTTCGCTTGCTTGGCGAACTCCGCGACAGTGCGCAGAACGTCCGCGGATCGTTTCTTCTCGTCGGCGGTCGGGCCAGTGCCGCTGAATTCGCCGATCGCGGAGTGATACGGCCCGCACATCGTCTCCGCGCCCAGAACGTGATTGATCTCGACAACAGTCTTGAGCCACTCCACGGCTTTCTGTC
>JAKEEV010001328.1 GCA_022616395.1 Planctomycetia bacterium
CGATCACCAGAACCGCACTCGCCAGTAATCATGCGGAGCGGAGTTGCGGCCGAGGTACCAGTGGCCGTCTTCCCATTCGAGGGTCACTTTCCGCCAGCCAAGCGGAACCTTCGGGAACGGATAGTACGGCCCGATGAACGGAAAGGCGTTGTACGGGTATGCCTGTGGGTACGCGACTCGGCTCACGTTGTTGTGAGGCGCGTAGGTCGGCCACGCGTAAGGCGGAAGGTTCGGTGCTTGCAGATCAGGGGTGATATGACCCGGAATACCCAGCGGTGCGGGTTCAACGATCGGGTTAAACGCCACGGTGCCGCCCGGAGGAAGTGGAGTGATCGGACCAAGCGGAGTTGGGGAAATCGGAGCCAGAGGCGGCTCCTGAACCTGAATGACACCGGGCGTGATCGCGCGAAGGTTATCGCGGACGATGATGACGCCCGTGATGGCTTTCACATCGGCGACGATTTTGGTTTTCTGCGTCGCGTCCTGCGCGGTGCCGGAAAGCGTGACGGTCCCTTCCTGCACGAGGATGGACACATCCGCTCCGGTCGCAAGACCGCTTGTCCGCAAGCGAGAAGCGATGGTATCGGCAAGCGTCTGGTTGGGGTTAACAGCACAAGCCGGCAGAGGAGCCGGCGGATTGGCAATCGCGGGACCGGTCAGACCGGCAGCAACGGCAAGCGAGAACAGAGCGCGCACTTTCACGACGGACCTCCTTGTACGATGTTGAAGTGCGTCGGCACTCGTAACCAAGTACACAATTGCCGCGCGCAGCGTCGCGGTCAAACACGCGAGCAAGAACTTCTCTGGCGCGCGGTGCCCGCCCTTCCGCGCGACGCGAACAACCGCGCGAATGGATTCTGGCGTTGCAAAGAAGCGCGATTCGGCGAATCGGGTGGTTCGTGACTGAGAATTGTTCAAGTCAGCGGCAGTTGACAGCCCGCACTGCGCCAAATAACATTCCAAGCAGACGGAACGGGCACCCATAGCTCAACTGGATAGAGCATCGGTCTACGGAACCGAAGGTTGA
>JAKEEV010000223.1 GCA_022616395.1 Planctomycetia bacterium
GGACTTTCAGCATCGAAGTTACGACCCAATCCGAACAACTCGTCGTACACCACTCCCGGAAGCCTTCTCCGGCATTGGGCAGACGGACTCGATCGCTTCCAGAAGTTGCTCCGGCGAGAACGGCTTGGCCAGGAAGTGTTCCGCTCCGGAAGCGAACGCGTAATCTTGGTGAGCCTGCGAGACGTTGCCCGACATGACGAGCACTCGCACCCGATCGCCGTAGTTCTCCTTGAGGGCCAAAGTCACCTGAAAGCCGCTCTGACCCGGCACCAGAAGATCGACCAGAGCGACATCTGGGTGGTGTTCTTCGGCCAATTCCAGCGCTCGAAGTCCGTTGCCGGTGGCGATGACGTGATAGCCGTGCTGGTGGAGAAGCAAGTCGAGCGTGTCGCGCAGGTCGGGGTCGTCTTCAACAAGGAGAATCGTGGGCGTCTGTGACATGGAGTGCCTCCGAGCTGAACCTGGACCTGGGCGCCATCCGAGGGAGCCATCCGTGCGAATTTGCGAAGACTATACCGGGGGGTGGAATCAACCGCAAATCTTTTCCAAATCTCCTGACTCCGAAATCCCCTACAACCGACCTTATCTTCGCTCCCAACGGAATTCTCGGCATTATCTGTTCGTTCCGGCCTGAATTCTTCCACACTGACCACACATGACAGACCACGCAGCAGCCGAAATACCCTCCGCGCGCGGGTTCCGCATGCCCGCGGAGTGGGAACCGCACGCCTCAACCTGGCTTGCCTGGCCTCATCGTGAAACCGACTGGCCGGGCAAACTCGCGGTGATTCCCTGGGTTTATGGGGAAATCGTGCGGACCCTCACCCGTCACGAAACCGTGAACCTGATCGTGACCGACGCAAACGCGGCCGACTCGGCGAACACGGTTTTGACTCAGGCGAACGCGGACACTGGACAGGTCAAGTTCCGGCAGATACCGACCGACCGCTCGTGGATGCGCGACTCTGGCCCGATCTTCGTGAAAAACTCAGCAGGCGAACGAATCGCGCTCGACTGGCACTTCAACGCATGGGCGAAGTACCCCGACTGGCAACACGATGACCGCATTCCGGCGTTCGTGGCGACTCAACTTGGCCTTCCGCGCGCCGAACCGACATCCAACAGCAACCGCGTGGTGCTCGAAGGGGGGAGCATTGATGTGAACGGCGAGGGCTTGCTGCTGACCACCGAAGAGTGTCTGTTAAGCAAGACACAGGAACGCAACCCATCGTTTACGCGGGCGGACTACGAGAAGGTGTTCGCGGACTACCTCGGCGTGAAGAAAGTGCTCTGGCTTGGTTGTGGAATAGCGGGCGATGACACACACGGCCACATCGATGACCTCGCGCGCTTCGTGAATGCTCGCACGGTGGTGACCGTGGTCGAATCGAACGCCGCGGATGAGAACTATGTTCCGCTTCAAGAGAACTTGGATCGCCTGCGCTCCATGACGGACGTGAGTGGAAGCAAGCTGGACGTGGTTCCGCTTCCGATGCCGCGACCGCTCATCTTCGACGGTATCCGCTTGCCCGCGAGCTACGCAAACTTCTACATCGCGAACGGAGTGGTGATCGTGCCGACGTTCAACGACCCGGCGGACCGAGTGGCTCTTGGCACGCTCGCCGAATTGGTCCCCGGTCGCGAAGTGATCGGGATTCACTGCGTCGATCTGGTCTGGGGTCTGGGAACGCTCCATTGCATGACGCAACAGGA
>JAKEEV010000224.1 GCA_022616395.1 Planctomycetia bacterium
CTTGGCAAGCAGCGCATCGAACTGTCTCACTGGGTCGCGTTGGGCAACGAGCGGGTGCGCGGGAAGTTCCTGGACGATCTTGTTCGCCGTGGGGAGGGGCGCGCGATCAAGCGCGAGATTGAACTGATTCTCAAAGCATGCTGGAGCCGCGATCACTATTTCGGCAACGTCATGAACCAGTGCGCTCGCGGGGCGGAACTCATCGGCGACTTCGCCACCGCGGAAATCTGCGGCACGCGGTCGCTTCTGGTCGTGATGCGCAACGAAGGCGTGTACTTCGTGGACACGGCAGCATATATGAACGTCCCGCACAGCTTGCTCGTCTATCGTGCGCGGGCGCTACTCCAGGCTGGCAAGATCGACGAGGCGATGGCGACCGCACGCGAGGTTCTTGTGGTCACTCCAGGCCACATCGACCTTGTTTGCGGCATCGTGCCCAACCTCGACAAACTCGGCCGCAAGAAGGAAGCAGACGAACTGTTCAAGCTGGCGTGGGATGCACACCAGAAGATACTCGCGGACTATCCCCGGAGCGCTACAGCGCGTCATGCGCTGGCTCAGTTGGCAATGCACGGTCGGCGGAAGCTGGACAACGGGCTGACCTACGCGAAGGCGGCGGTCGCGGCCGACCCTGGCTCGGCTCCGTTCCGCGAAGCACTGGCCGAAGTGCATTTCCGACGCGGCGAGCGCGACGAGGCGGTGAAGGTGATGCAAAAGCTCGCCGACGAACAACCGCGAAACTTGCTCTATCGCCGACAACTCGTCCGCTACCACACCGCGCCCTTCGACAGCGCCTGGCCGTATACGGTGGATGGGTAAATGTAGTCCTCACGCTCCGCGTGAGGTTCTGGAGTGTGGTCCGCACACTCCGTGTGCGGTCTTAACGACACCGCTCGCGGAGCGAGCGGGCCACACTCCAGAGTGCCGCTCGGCAAGCGGCACCTACGAAGAAGTAGGCCCGCCTTGCCGAGGCGGGCTTTGAGTGTAGTCCTCACGCTCCGCGTGAGGTCTTCTCAC
>JAKEEV010001329.1 GCA_022616395.1 Planctomycetia bacterium
ATGGTCAACCCCTTCCTTGATTTGCAACCAACTTCGCCGACGCCTTTCACTCTTCTTTGTATCACCCCGTTCTTGCGCCTGCAAAGCGCGTCCTGGCCTCGGAATGCGGAAGATTACTCAAGGGGACTTGCATAGGTGAAAAAACAGCCAGTATTATGATGCATAAGAAATGAACCTTCTCGCCCGTTCGCGCCTCTTGACTGGCAGAGTTTGACCAGCGGTCCCTCCGGCTCGTTGCCGGGCGGCCGCGACGCCCCATTGAGAAAGGCCGCACCGCCATGAATGTCGGTTCGTACTCGGCGCTGGACGCGAGCGTGTTGGTGCTGAACAAGACGTTCCTGGCCATCCACGTCATCTCCGTCCGCCGAGCGTTCTGCCTGTTGTGCAAGGACCTGGCCGAAGTCGTCAGCCTCGAAGACGGCCAGTTCGCGACCTACAACTTCGAGTCGTGGGCCGAACTGAGCGCCTTCCGGGCCGCCAACTTCCGCCAGGAGGATGACGACTGGGTGCGCACCCCCACGTCGGAAATCCTCTCTCCGCGCGTCATTCGGCTCTTGACTTACGACAAGATGCCCAAGCAGACGGTGAAGTTCAACCGGCGGAACATCTTCGCGCGTGACCACAGCCAGTGCCAGTACTGCGGGAAGCGTTTCCCCACGACCGAACTGAGCCTTGACCACGTGATTCCGCGAAGCCAAGGCGGTGGAACCACCTGGGACAACATCGTCTGCTCGTGCGTGGACTGCAACGTCCGCAAGGGCGGTCGGACTCCGCGACAGGCAAACATGACGCTGATCCGCCGGCCGGAAAAGCCGAAGCGCAGCCCGCTTTTGAACCTCAAGCTCTCTCAGAAGAAGTACCAGTCGTGGCAGTCGTTCCTCGACAACGCCTACTGGAATGTCGAACTGAAGTAGCTGCTGTGAGGAAGCGTGAACACTGCAGAAGCCCACTCGTCACCAGACGAGTGGGCTTCTGTGTTTTTGTAGGACAGGCTGGAAGCCTGTCACTTGATGTAGGACAGGCATCTTGCCTGTCTGAAGTTATGACAGGCTGGAAGCCTGTCCTACATGGTGACAGGCTGGAAGCCTGTCCTACATGGCTACTGCAACGATTGCAAATAAGCGATCAGGTCCGCGAGTTCGTTCGGAGTCAAGTTGCCGACGATTCCCTCCGGCATCGCGGATGTCTTCTGAAGCTGGCGCATCGCGATCTCGTCCTTCTTGAGTTCGCGTTGAACGCCGTTCACTTCGCGCATGAGCACCGTTTGCGCGCCCTCGCTCACGATGAAGCCCTGAATGATCCGGTCGTCGGTCATCACGAATCGGTAGCTCTCGTATCCTTGCGCGAGCTTGGCGCTGGGCTTCAGGATCGACTCCACCAACTCGTCTGGCTTGGAGCGCTTGCCAATGTCAACGAGGTGCGGGCCTTTCGGCGTTTGCCCGTCGGCGTCCGTGTGACACGCGGCGCACGATTGCGCCTTGAAGAGCGCCTTACCCCTCGTCGCATCACCCTTCGCTTGAAGCGTGCGCTTCAGAGCGGTTTCGTAAGGCATGTTGGCAATCTGGTCGGGGTTCTTCGGGTCGGGTTTGGGAATCACAATCGGGTTTTCTTTTTCAACCTTCCCGATGTCTTTCCCAGCAGGCACGCCCGCGAGCGAAACCTTGTGCCGTGTCAGTTCAGCCTTGAGGAACTTCACCGTCTCGGGGTCGCCATCGAGAACCGCGGCCGTGATGACCGCTCCGATCCGCTTGCTCATGTCCCACTCAACGCGGTCGTAGTACGGGCCGGTATTATCGGGCCGAATTCCCCACCAGGTTCCCTTGTAGTCGGCTTCACGGTGATAGAGGCGAATGAGCGTGGAGAGAATCGCGCGGCGCAGTTCCGGCTTGCGAACCGCGCCGAGTTTCTTGATTAGCCCCTCGACCGCGGACTTGTCGTGCATGTAACGCATCACCCAGAGCGCTCCCTGCCAGTGATCGCCATCGAGTGCTTCAAGACATGGATCAATCGCCTTGAGCGACACGAGTGCCTGCACCGCGAGGTGGGGAACGACTCGATCCGCGTCTGGCTGGTTCTGAACCGGGCGCAGAGTCGGCATCGTCGAGCCTTTGGGCCGCGCGGTGAGTGGAATAATGCTCTTCGCGACGGTCGGGTCATTCAGTCGACCGAGGCTAATGAGAGCCTGAGCACGCACGCGAGGTGATTCGTCTGTTAGCGCTGCCGCGAAGGGCTTAGTGTCGATCCCTGCCAGTTCTGTTTTGCGATCCGTCAGCACGCGCAAAGCAAACTCGCGAACGGCAGGATCACCCGCGAGCTTCAAGAGAGCCGCGTGTGAATCCTTGCCATCGAGTTGCTTGAGCGTCAAGATCGCGACCAGTCGGCCTTCAAGAGGAGCCTTCGCGTCACTCGCGAGCGCGATCAGTGCCTTGCTGGTCTCCGCGTTCTTTCCGCGCTTCAGAATCTCGCCCTGGACGTGCAACCGCGTCACGGATTGAGGCGCACTCAGGAGCTTGATGAGTTCCTCAAGCTTCGCTTCCTTCAGATTGGGGAACGGTTCCGCCTTGAAGCCCTTCGGAGTCACGCGAGCCACAAAACCGATGTTCGGGCCTTCAAAACCCACCGCCGAGCCGTTGCGCCAGCTTGCAACATACAATCGCCCGCTGCCGTCGATGTCCATGCCGGTTGCGCGCGGCATCTTCATGAACACTTCCTGCTTCGCGTCGAACGTCGGGCCGTTCTTCTTCAGTTCGTGGAAGTAGACTTCGCTCCGGCCCCAGTCGCCGGTGAAGAGCGCGTTGCGGAACTTCCGCGGCCAGCGCGGATCTTGCACGAACAGGCCGCCTGTTCCTCCTCCTCCGCCGAAGGCGCCGAGAGTCGGCATGATCTCATCGGTGAAGTTCGCGAACAGTTGCGTGTAGCCGTATCGGCCAGTTTGAATCAGATGACTGACGCGAGTATCCCACCCCGCTCCGTCGTTGGTGTTGTCTCGCGTGAAGAGATTCATGAACGGATCAATCGCGATGTCGAACGGGTTTCGCAAGCCCGTGCAGAAGATTTCCAGTTCGGTCCCGTCCGGCCGCACGCGAACAATTCCTCCTCCGCGCAGCACGATTGTCTTGCCGTCCTTCCCCTTTGCTTCCTTGATGCCATAATCGCCAACTCCGATGTAGAGCCAGCCGTCAATGCCCATGCGAACGCAGTTGGTCGTGTGGTCTCCTCCACGAGTGTTAATCTGCTCGGTCGTCAGTCCGGTAACGAGCACATCGTGCCGGTCGGAGACACCATCGCCGTTGTCATCGTGAAACACGGAGAGCGTCGGTGGGTGCATTACCCACACGGAGCCAGCGCGATAGCACACGCCGCGCGGGTGATCGACCTTCGCGTACACAGTCACATCATCCATCTTCCCATCGCCGTCCTTGTCGACGCAGCGAAGAATCTTCCCTCCTCCGGGCGTGCGACCGAGTGAACCTTGCTCATCGACCGCGACGTAAACCGCTCCGCTCGGCTCGCAGGCAAGCGCGACCGGATAGTTCACCTTCGGCGGAGCCGCGAAGAGCGTCGCTTCGAATTTCGGAGGAACTGTCACGCTCTCGCGGAAAGACTTCTCGTCAATCGGATCTCTTTTGCCGATCCCTCCGCCCGGCGGACCGAAACCGAATGGCTGAGGAACGAAGCCCTTGCTCTTCCCCGCGAGCTGCGCGGCAACGGAAGTAGTTCGCTTCTCGGCGAATGTCTTGAGGTCCGGTGGCTGAGGAGCCATTCCGCCAGGCGGGCCGAAGCCAAAGCTCGGAGGAGGTTCCTTGCGCGCGGCAACGGCCTTCGCTTCCTTCGCGCGAATCTCCTTCGTTGACTTGTCGATGGCCTCAGCGTCTTTCAGAAGTTGATCTTTTGCGAAAGCAGTCGTGGAGAGTTCCTTGAGTAACTTCTGATACTTCTCGCTCACATCCTTGTTCGTCAGGAGTCGGTCGGGAAGTCTGTTCTGCCCCGGATAGGGCTTGGTGAGGCTCAAATCCATGAGCTGCTCTGGCGAACCCACGAACGAGGCACTCGCGAGCGAGTTCTCCAGGTCGCCTGGGATGAACTCGAACTTGTTGGTCTTGGGATTGAGGTACAGCGTGTAGTTCCAGCCCACCGCGAAGAAGCTATCGAGATTTGAAACGAACGCATTCGCCACCATGAACTTCAAGAACGCATCGACATCGAGGTAGTCGCCGATTTGCTTGTTGAACTCCGCGTCGGTGGCTTGATTCACCAACTTCGCGAACTCGATGACGCGCTTTCCTTCGTCCTTCGTTGCGTCTCGGTGAGGTTGATACTGAGCCTTGTAGCGGTCCCACTCTTCGCCGAGGAAGTCGATTCCGCGCACGCGGAACGGCTTCATCATGAGTCCCTTGTCCGTGCCGAAGCGATCCGCGAGGAACTGCGAGTCCACATTCTCCACAACCGTGTAAAGCCCGACATACTCCTTGTCGTACTTGCCGGGGACTGTGATCGTCACTTCGGCGAATGCTGTCCGAGGAGCGGGCACGCCAGCGGCGCGGAAGATGGAGTAAGCAATCACTTCGCGAGCCTTCGCCGGGTCAAGAGGCATCGCATGGAGTTGTACTGTGCTGAGGGCGTTCCACTTCTGATCGCTGAACTTGTTGAACGCGATCTTCAATGGGCGCTTGAGTTGGCGTGTGGTAACGAAGTAGCTCCCTTCGCCGGAGTAGCGAACGCCAACCTTCTTGAGGGTCTTCCCGTCCGCGGTGAAGTCGCCTTCGACCCAGGGGAAATCCGTACCGAAGAGGTTCTTCTCGCTCTCGCGTTTCTTGTCGTCCTTCTTCTCGACTTTGTCCTTTTTGGGCGGGCCGAACCCACCGAACGCGGGCGGCATCGCCTCGAATTCCTTCGCGGGGATTTCGAGATGAATGCTCCACACCTTCGTCATGCCAAACGCATCCTTCGCGGCCGCGGCGACCGGCTTGGGTTCATCCGCAACAACCCGCTTCGCCGGCTGAAGCCCGAACAGGACGTATGTGAGCATCAGCACGCCGAAAAGAGCCGTTCCGATTCTGGCCAAGAAGCGTTCGCGCATTGTCGCACCGTTGGGTGGAACTGGAGTCCAAGACGTGAGAGGCTCTTACGTTATCCTCCGCTCATCCGATTGGTAAAGACTCTGCGCGGCAACTCTCATCGGTTCTTAGTGTTTCAAAGTAGTAGAGACTGTGTCAAAAGGGGCCGGGGTTGGTTAACTATACAAAAGTATCTTACTGGACGGATTTTTGCTGTCTAGTAATGGTAGATTGCCAACTGTTGTGTGTGGCAATCTTGGCTATCTGGCAATC
>JAKEEV010001330.1 GCA_022616395.1 Planctomycetia bacterium
CAACACGGTGCGGTCGGTCATGTGAGTTTCTCCAGCGCGATTGCCAGCGGAGCGAACCTGTTCGGATTGCTCGCTGCAAGTCTACCTGAAAGGATGCCAGCGAGAAGTCTTTCGCCGCCTGGCTCGACTCACGGGCCAAGCAACTTCGCGGCTCGGGTGCGGATGGCTTCATCCGGGTGCTTCAGAAGCGTTTCGCGGTGATCTTTCTCCAACCATTCCAGTTTCGCCGAGCCTTTTTCAACCGCGTCAAGCAATGCGGTTGCACGGGCAGGAGTGCGGAGTAACCCGGCGATTGCGAACTTCCGATTGCCCGCGGTCAAGTCGGGAAGTGCCTTTACCAGAAGAGTTGTCGCGCCGGCATCTTCTACATCGACCAATCCGCTCACTGCTCCCTGTTGAAGTTCCGCGTGGGCAGTCTTCACCAGATATTTCGCCAAGCGCGGTTCGGCGAGCTTCCAATCATCGAGAGCCACGATGCGGAGAGCATCATAACGCGTGCCGGTGGGCACCTTCTCATCGTCGGCCATTGTGTGTGACTGCTTCAGACAATCTGCCCATCGCTTCTCCAACTCCGGGTTGTCTCGAATGAACTCCGCGAGGCGTTTACCGGGCCACTTTCCTTCGAGACTCAGCCCGTTAATCACTCCACCGCCCAGCACGACCGCTTGCCAGTCTCGGAGTTTCTCGCCTTTCTTCGGGATCGACAGTTCCAGCAACCCCGCGAGTACCTTCGCATCGTTGGTACGACCAGCAGCAATCGCAACACGCCAGATCCACGGGATTCTGCGATACTCCTCTTTCACGTCATTCGCGGGCAGATCCACAGTCATCGCGCGAATCACATCCGGAGCTTGAGGAATGGCTTCCTTCACCAGCGCGTTGCGACGATCCGTAGGTGTCTTGTCGTCGAGAATGAGTTTCGCGATTTCCGCCGGTGACAGAGGCTTGTCACTGCCGGGAATCTTCGGCTGCGCGCCGACCGGGACGAGGTAAAGCGTGCGCAGATCGAGTAGCGCGCCTTTTACTGACCCATCTGGACGGAAGGTGATGCGACCCACCCCGGCGGGCAGTTTCACCGTGCCGAGTTTCACGAGCTTGTACTTGTCCCAGCCTCCGGTGCCCGCGACCTTTCCGCGAATGACTGGCATTACCCCATCAATCGCGAAGAGGTTCCCGGCGGAGTCATTGGCGCAGGCGTAATCGAGATACACATCGAACTCCGCGGCCTTCTCCAGACGCACCTTCCAGACGATGTGATCGTATTCGCCGTGCCAGTAGCCGATGTTCTGGAACTGATGCTCCAGTGTGATGTCGGTGCCGTAGATAAAGCACTTGGTGGCCGGGAGTGTCAATGCGTTGTCACTCATCGCGATCTCGGTGGGCGCGTTGCCGCTGAGTTTCTTGGGCTGCGGTTCGCTTGCGGTCAGGTACGCGAGCAGATCGGCCGCATCTTGCTTGGTGATCTCCTTCTCCAGTCCTTCGGGCATCAGCGACTTCGACGTTCCGCGAAGGGTCTGGATGTCGGAACGCAGAATCGTCTCGTCTTTTCCTTGCTGAGCGCGAAGCGTGATGCTTGTTGTGGTCTCGGTTGCAAGGAGACCGCTGATGGTGCGGTCGTCCTTCGTCACCGCCTGATACTCAACGAATCGCGAATCAAGATTGCGGTTCGGGTCGAAGATTTCGGACAGAAGATACATCGGCGACTTGTTGGTAAGCGCTGCGAGGTCCGGGCCGACCGCGTGGCCCACTCCATCGAGCGCATGACACGCTGAACACGACTTGGCGAACACCGCTTTTCCGCGAGTCACATCACCTTTGAGCGTGAGCGCAGATTTGTAGTCATCAATCACCTTCGCGCGGTCGGGATTGGTGCTCCCCGCGAAGAGTTTCTCCGCTTGCTTGCGGATCGCGTTGTCGGGCGAAGCGGTAAGACGTTGCCGGCGCGCTGCATCAATCTGCCCGGCGGGAATTGTTCCTTTCTCGATTGCGCCAAGCAACTCAGGGTGCCACGCGGGTCGGCTCAGAAGCGCATCGAGAATCCGCAAGCGGATCGCGGGCGACGCGTTCCCCCACGCGCCGATGAGCGTGCCCGGAACACTCTTGTCCGGCGTACGAGTCAGCGCGGTGATCGCTGCCGATTGCACCGCGGCCGGTCGAGTTGCCGCGAGCAAAGCCACGAGGCGCTTCAGGTCGTCGGCTCGCGTAGCCGGGTCGCGACCAAGTAACGGAATTGCCGCGAGCAAGTCAGTTTCGGTTGCGTCTTCCGGCTCGCAGAGCTTCCGCGCGTACGCGACTACCGGCTCAATCGCCTTTCGCACTTCGGGCGTGAGCTTGTCCCAACCTTTTCCTTGCCGTTCGAGTGAATCAAGCGCCCCGAGTACGCCCGCGAGTTGCCAGGGCTTGAACGCGCCCGCGTCGGGCTTCGTGACCAGAGCAAGGGTTTCGCGAAGTGACGATTCCTTGTCATTGTCAATCCCGCCTGTTAACGCAAGGATGTCTCGCATCAGTTGCGGAGGAGGGCCGGCTTTCCCGCTGTGTTCGATGAGTTGCTCCGCGAACCACCGGACGTTGTACAGGTTCAAACTGCTCATCAATGCGGCTGTGAGGTATGGGTCGGCACCGCGCTTCCAGAGTTCCACGGCCAGAGTGCCGCTAACGAACCCCGGCAGATTCCCGCCCAGCGCATAGGCGACTTGCAACCGAACTTCGGGATTAGCATCAGTGATCGTTGTGGCGAACTGATCGGTGAGGTCGCGTAGGGTTTTCCAATGTCGGAGTAACGGAGTGGTCAGCCGCACGGCGTGCTGTCGCACAGCCGGATCAGAATCCTTGAGCGCGGTGAGAAGCAGTTCCGGGCTCACTTCGCTCATCGCGCCCAGCGTGCAGAGAGCCTGCATTCGGGCGAGTGAGTTCTTCGATTCGCGAACCATCTTCTCCAACGGTTCCTTTGCCTTCGCGTCAGCCTTCCAGATGAGCATCATCATTGCCAGGTCGCGTTGGCAGCCGTTGGGTGTGTCGAGTGCTGCGACCAAACCCGCGGTGTCGAGTTTGTCGAGGCGCGTCCACTTCCGCAGAGGAGTCTTCTCGGAGCGCACGCGATAGATTCGCCCCAAGCCAGCACCAGCGCGGACGTCGATCTTCGCGAGATCGGCGGGCGGAATCCATCGCGGGTGTTCGATCAGGTAGCGGTACATGTCCGCTACATACAAGCAGCCGTCTGGACCGGTGATGATGTGAACAGGCCGGAACCAGCCATCCGTTGAAGCGAGGAACTCGCTTTCGGTTTCATCCAAAGCGCGTTCGCCCTTGAACGTTGAGCCATTCGGCTTCAGGATTCGGCGCGTGACGAGCAGGTTCACTGTTTCGCACGTGAACGCGTTGCCGGAATACTCCTTGCCGAGCAAGTCGTCTCGGTAGATGCCAAGCCCGCACGCCGCGGTCACGGTGTTGGGCGGACCAGAGAGCGCGAATCGCTGAGCATCAGACTTCGGCGAGAAGAGTTTATTCCCCGGAGAGATGTTCACCACCGGGTTTGGGTAAGTGACGAACGGATTGCGCTTCAGATAGTGGTCTTCGAGCGGATAGTGCCAGAGGATGTTGCTGTTGTCGCAGCCGAACCAGTTTCCGCGATCATCGCGCACTCGCCCTTGTTGAGTGCGACCAGTCGCGGGTTCGAGTTCGCCACTATCTGGCTTGATGCGGAAGTCTCGGTTGCCCAGAGCGACTTTCTTTTTGGTTTTGTGGCAAAGAATTTCGCCACCGAAGAGACCGCACGAGCCGTACACCCAGCCGTCGAGACCGTATTGCAGGCTGTTCACGCGAGCTTGATAGTTCTCCGTTCCGAATCCGCTATAGAGCTTCTCGATCTTGTCGGCCTTGCCGTCGCCGGTGGTGTCTTCGGCATAAAGAATGTCCGGAGCAGCACAGATGAGCACTCCTCCGCGCCACGGAAGCACGCCGGTGGGAAGTAGGAGGGTGTCGATGAAGACAGAAGACTTGTCGAAGATGCCATCGCCGTTGGTGTCTTCGAGGAAGACCACGCGGCCACCCGGCTCGAAGTTTCCGCTTTTGCCACTTGGATAATCCGCCATCTCCGCGACCCACAGTTTGCCATCTGGACCGAACGCAATCGCCACAGGGTCCGCGACCAGCGGTTCGGCCGCGACGAGATCGACCTTCAGCCCCGGTTTTGTCTTGATGAGCGATTGCGACTGCTGAGGAGATTTCGGGATCTCGTCGCCCGTCTTCTTTGGGTCAAACTTCGCAGAGAACGGCTTGCCGAGCTGGTCCTTCACTGAACCGATGATTTTGTCTTCGAGTCCCGGCGCGAATGGAGCAGGCAGATCGTAGTAGATCATCGCTCCTCCCCCCTCATAGCCTCCTTCTTTCAGGATGCGCTCGCTTGGGATGTAGCACGGAGCGTTGTTTGCATAACCAGTTACCCAGAGCCGTCGGCCATCGAGTTCCTTCTTCAGTCGAAGTGGATAATCCACGACGAGTTCGCCGGGCAGGTGGACCATCGCGAGCGAATCTCCGAACGCCCACGTCTGCACGGGGTAATTGATCTTCGTCGGCAGCTTCTCTCCCTTATCGAGCTTGGCGAGCGTGACTCGGGCGTGATGGCCGATCGCGTTCATGAGCTTGGCCTTTTCTTCCCACTGAGCTTTCGTAGGCAACTCCGCGAGCGCAAGTTCCAGCACTGTAACCTTCGCGGAGATGTCTCCCCTCACCGGAGGGAGGAAGTTTTGCGAAAGTCTCCGAACCTCGGCCGCGATCGCGCGGCCCTGAGTGGTCGCAACATCTTCCTTCGCGCCGGTGACTCCAGAAGACGGATTCTGGTCCGCTCCTCCTCCAATGGAGACAAGCGCGATCGCTCCCTCGAAGTTATCCTCGATCGCGCTTGCCGCGAATCCGGCCCAGTCGCCGCCGATTGTGTTATGCGAGAGCGTGACGCAGTGGCAGGCATAGCTCAAGTAGACCGCGCGCACTTTCCCTTTTGCGTCCTTCACGAAGAGAACCGGCAG
>JAKEEV010001331.1 GCA_022616395.1 Planctomycetia bacterium
GGTTCAATCGCGGCTGCATCGTCGGCGCAACGGACAAACTTGGCGAACGCGTGACGGACAAGTTCTACAAGATCGAAAGCTTCGGCCGCACGCTCTACCACTTGCTCGGCATCGACCCCGACACGGTGGTTCACACGCCCGCCAACCGCCCGGTGAAACTGATTGTCGAAGACGCCCCGATCATCAAGGAAGCGATTGCCTGATGTCGACGAACCCCGCCCGCAAGGGCGGTGGGTTTCACCGACATGCACAACCACGGAACCCACCGCCCTTGCGGGCGGGGTTCGCCACAAACTCACATCATGCACACACCGCACCTTTCCCGCCGGTCGTTCCTCACCGTCGGTGCGCTTTCCGTTGGCGGATTGACGCTCGCGGACCTGATTCGCGCTCGAGCCGCTCAACCTCTTGCGCGAACGCGCGGAAAGTCCGTCATCATGGTCTACCTCAACGGTGGGCCGTCGCACCTGGATATGTATGATCCGAAGCCGGATGCTCCGGTGGAGTATCGCGGGGAGTTCAAGCCGATTCAGACGAACGTATCAGGTGTGCAGATTTGCGAACACATGCCGCTACAGGCGAAGATCGCCGACAAGCTCGCGATCATCCGCAACATGAAGTTCCAGCAGGAAGGCCACACCGCGCCGGAACTCTACAGCGGCTTCCTGCGCGGCAATCGGCCTTCGTTTGGCTCGGTGGTGAGCAAGCTCCGAGCGGATGCAGGCGTTCGTAGTCCGCTTCCTCCGTATGTGTATCTGGGAGATGCGAACCACGTCGGCCATCCGGGGTTTCTGGGCAAGGCTCATGAAGCGTACATTCCCGGTCCGAAGACCGCGAACTTGGGTCGCTCGAAGGATGTGACCCTGGAGCAACTCGGCGACCGCCGCGAACTCCTGAAGGTGTTTGACTCCACGCGACGCGATCTGGATGACCCGAAGGGCACTCGCGCGAGCATGGATTCCTTCACCGCTCAGGCTCTCGAAATGATGACGACGGATGCGGCCCGCGATGCGTTCGATCTGTCGAAGGAGCCGGTCAAGATTCGCGAGAAGTACGGCAAGGGGACTGAGTACATCCTTGCTCGAAGGCTCGTGGAAGCCGGTGTGCCGGTGGTGACGATCACGCCCCAGAACCACGGCGTTCCTCAGAAGTGCAACGGACAGTGGGATCACCACGACTACGTCTTCGAGTGCTTGAAAGCGATTCTTCCTCAGTACGACAAGAGCGTTCACGCGCTCATCAC
>JAKEEV010001332.1 GCA_022616395.1 Planctomycetia bacterium
CGTTATTCCGCTCCCTTGCGGTCGCGGCTCGTTGAGAATCCGACACCTTCACTCGGTTCGTGTCTGTGAGGCCGCTCCGGGGTCGCAGACCCCGGCTACAGTAAACTGAGACACTACCAGAAGTTCTCTTCTACCCGGCACGGGGGTTCATCAATGAGCCGGTTTGCGTTTCCCTTACTCGCTCTGCTTGTGTGCGCGTTCGCGGTAGCGGCACAGCCAGATAAGCCCGCTCCACCAAAGCCGCGTCCGTTCCTCGCGATGCCGAATGACGATGCCTGGGGCAAATTGCCTTCGCAAAAGAAGCCGCAACTGCCGGAGTGGGCGCGTGTGATGGCTGGCCCACTGCCGAAGACGACCGCGAAGATGCTCGAACTCGATTACCTGCACCGAGCAAAGAACCCGCTTGGCGCGCGGTTCTCCGCCAGGCTTCGCTGGACGGTCGCCACCACGCTGAAGTGCGACTACGGGATTGCGGTGGCCGAAACCGACTGGCTTCGTGCTGACCCGTTGCCGATGAAAGAGAGCGAAGGCGAGAAAGTGGCCGCCGCGTTCGCCCGGAAGTTGACGCTTGCCGGTCACGCCATCACCGACAAGGAGTTCGCGGAGTTGCTCAAGCACTTCAGCCCGGCTCAAGTGACCGCGATTGTTCACACCGTCGCTTACGCCAACTTCTTCAACCGGATGATTCTCGCACTCGGAGTGAGGGGAGAATCGCCCATCGCGGAACCGATCGCGCTGAAGTTCGACATCGACGCAGCGAAACTGAAAGCTCCTGACCGGCCGCCGTGGGACGATTTGAAGGATGTGAAGGCTGGCGGGCTGTCGGTTCGCGTGGAATGGGGCAAGGATGGCTTCGACGAACTCAACAAGGCGATGGAGAAGCAGAAGGATCGCAAGCTACGGATGCCGCTACCGGACATCTCGAAGGTCGAGGGGCTAACTCCGCGCGAAAAGGACTCCGCGAAGAAGATTCTGTGGAACACAGTGAGCATGGGATACCAGCCGGATTTGACGCGGGCATGGTTCGCGCCGCTTTACGCGTTCTACGAAGAGGCGAAGGTGGAGCGCGTCTTCACAAACTCCGTGTTCTGGGTGGTGACGAGAACCAATGACTGCTTCTACTGAATGGGGCACAGCGAAATGCTGCTCGCGGTCGCGGGCCTCAAGCCGGAAGAAGTGAAGACGCTGACGAAGAAACTGGCCACGGGAGACTGGTCCTCGTTCCCCAAAGCCCAGCAATCGGCATTCGGGCTGGCCTACAAGTTGAGTAAGGAACCAGCATTAATCACGGACAAGGACCGCGAAGCGCTCATCGAGGTCTTTGGAGCAAACCGCACGATGGACCTGATCTATTACGTGTCGTGGTGTAACTACATGACGCGCATCGCAGACGCCTTCCAGTTGCCGCTCGAAAAGGACAACGTCTTCGCGCCACCGCCGAAGAAGGAGAAGTAGGACAGGCTTCCAGCCTGTCGTTGCTTCAGACAGGCAAGATGCCTGTCCTACAACTCGCGCCTGACATGAAGTCGTGTTCTATGCTCCTAAGCACTTGGCCGGAGTTGTGTATGACATTTTTTTAAAGAGCCGCGACCGAAAGGGAGCGGGAAAGCTCAACCGCTCCCTTGCGGTCGCGGCTCGTTACAACCTTACAAACCTCCCTCGCCAAGTGCTTAGACGAAAGTCCGGAGCAGCGACCTCAGCAGGAACAGCACGAATGCGATTCATCATTGCCAATGAGTTCTACCAGCAGATGCTTCAGACGCCGGACCACACGCCGGATTGTTATGTCCGGCCCGGCGAATACTTGCACCACATGTACATCGACGGCGTGAAATACACCATCGCCCCGGCCGTCGCGAACTGTCTTGCTCAGGCCGAAGAGAGGAACGATCGGGAAGCGATCGAACACTTGCGGCTTCACCAACTCCATTTTGAGGGACTTCTGGCGGATGCGGAACGAGCAGGCACACTCACCGACGATGTGACGCTGCTCGGTGACGCCCCACCAACCGAAGAGGAGGGGAATCCGAACGTCGGCAACGCATACACTCCTCGTCCGCCGGCCAAGTGGGAGGATTTGGGGCTGGAGTTGCCCTATTTGTTCGACCTCGCCCTGCGGATCATTTACACACGCGGGCAAGTCGCCGGAGGAGAGCTGGCCAACGCGATGACTGTTCCGTTCGCGGTGATGAACCCGGTCTTCCAACTGATGCGGAAGCAAGTGCTCATCGACATCGTCTCCCAGAAAGGCAGCACCGGAGACGCCAGCTTCGTGTATGCCATCAAGCCACCCAAAGGCGAAGACGCTCTGCGAGACTCGCTCGACAAAACCACATACGTCGGGCCGACTCCGGTGCCGTTCGCGGATTATGTCGAATCGGTCATGGCCCAGACAATCAAGCGGATGGTGGTTACTCGGCGAAGCATCCAGAGAGCGTTCCAGGATCTCATCATCACCGACGAAGTGTTCAACGAGATTGGACCCGCGATCAACTCCGCGCAATCCATCTTCTTCTTCGGCTTCCCCGGTAACGGCAAGACGAGCGTTGCCGAACGCATCACGCGACTGATGGGTGATGCCATCTACGTTCCTCACGCCGTCGAAGCCAACGGGCAGATTATCAAGGTGTTTGACCCAATCCTGCATACCCCCGTCCTGGATCGGGAAGAGCAAGACGCGGCTCGATCCATCCTCAAGACCGGCACGCAGTACGATCAGCGATACATCAAGGTGAAGCGGCCCACCATCGTCGTGGGTGGCGAACTGGTCATGCCCATGCTCGACTTGCGGTTCAACCCGGTGGGCAAGTTCTACGAAGCCCCTTTGCAGATGAAGGCCAACGGCGGAATCTTCATGATCGACGACTTCGGCCGCCAGCAAGTGCGAGCCATCGACCTCTTGAACCGCTGGATCGTGCCTCTGGAGAAGAAATACGACTACCTCAACACCATCAACGGCACCAA
>JAKEEV010001333.1 GCA_022616395.1 Planctomycetia bacterium
CATCAAGGATCCGTCCGTGAAGGCGCTCACGTCGACGGACATGAAGGACATCGCCGTACTGCTCGACGAGAAGAAATTTCTGGAGCTCCATTACACGAAGAAGGTCAGCATGCTTGCGGAAGCGCGCGCCGTCCTGAAAGCGAAGAAAGCCGGCAAGGCATTGCTCCTGAAGGAAACACGCAGCGTTCTGGAAGCCGCCGCCGCCGCGGGGTACATCAGCGGAACCAAAGTCGGCCCGTGGCTCGAGCACGTGATTGCGGGCAAACGCACGCTCGGGGAGTTGAAGGACTTCGTGAAGGACTGGGCGAAAGTGCGGTACCGCTACGACGAAGTGAGCAGGAAGATGTCCGAGGGGAAGGTGCCGCAGGGCTTGCAGCGAATTTCGGAGGAAACATTCCTGAACCTGAGTTACGGCCAGCGCTTGAGTTACGTGGAAGAAGCCGAACGCCGTCTCCACATCGAAACCGGTACGCCGAAGGACACGCCGATCCAGGACCTGAAGGGTAAGGTGCGACACGCGCTCGATACCGAGAACTGGGAAGAAGCCGAACATTTCCTGGCCAAAGCCTGGCCGCTCGCCGTGAGCGAGGAAGACATCCACGAGTTGCAATCCATGGAAAAGTATTTGCGCTCCTTCGGGAAGAAATCCGACGCAAAGGAAGGAACGAAGGATGCCGGCGAAGAGATTCGGAACGCCTATAAGGAGATCGATACGGTGTTGAGCCTGCTGCCTGTCGGCCTTCAGCCGATCTACCGCAAAGCGCTCATGAAGGGCGCGGACTGCCTCCAGTGCGTGACGACGACGGTCTATAACCGCACCTGGTGCCAGGAACGCGGGTACCTGACCGAGTCACTCGAAGACCGGCTTCGGGAGAAGTCGATCACGGAAACCGCGGAACGCCTGCGGCCGGCGGGCGAAGGGCACCATGACGGAGTGGAGAATAACTTCATCGACGGGTTCCATCAGCCCGCCGTTCGCGACAAAGGCATCGGCCCGCAAAACGTATTCCTGAGCGGAAGCGGCGCGGACGCCTTCGTGGAGAAAGCGGATGCGAACAAGAGCACGTGGTCGTTCTGGTACTGGACAAACCTGATCGTCGACGGTGTTTCCGCCGGCCAGAACACCCACGTTGCCTACAGCCTCAATCATCGAATCAAGCGCGCAGCGAGGACACTGCAACGGCACGGGCTTCTCTGGAGCGAATTCGGCCCTCCGATCTCCCTGAATTAAC
>JAKEEV010000225.1 GCA_022616395.1 Planctomycetia bacterium
CACAAGCAGTACACCGACCCGCTTTTTGTTTACGCCGACAAGTGCTTCCACCCGTGGTTGGCCACTCGAATCGACCCGTGGGGGCAGATGTATCCTTGCTGGATCGACATTCGCCTGGGCGACGTGCGCGAACACGGCTTTCTGGAACTGTGGAACGGCGTGGCGTACAAGAAGTTCCGCCGGCTGATTCGCGAGAAGAAGCTCCTGCCAAAGTGTACAACTTGCTGCGCTCTCAACGACAAGAGTTGGTCGAAGGTGCCGACTCTCACCCGCGGGCTACTGCGCCGCGGGGAGCGCAACCGGGTCGAGCCGGAACCGAAAGCGGCCACTGGAAACTCATCCCGACGACCGCTTCCGCTGATGGAGTCACCGACAACTCCAACACAAACGTGTCGCCCGTCGGTTAGTTCACGGTGATATTCACCACCGTTGTCATCGTGGAGCCGTCGAGGTCTGTGGCTCGAACGGTGAGGCTTGTTGTGCCAGTGCCCGTGGGTGTGATGGTCAGCGTACTGCCCACGATTGCGGCATTGGCAACAGCGGAATCCGGCGACACGGTTACCAGGAAGCTCAGGCGCTCGGCCGCGGTCAGTTCCCGCGCGGTGGTCACGACCGCCAGATCGGTCGTTGTGATGTTGGTCGGGAAGCTCGTGACGTTCGCACCTGGACGGATCGGGAACGGAGCTGCTCCAGGTATGCCCTGCCCGCTGAACGTCGACATCTGACTGATTCCATCAATGGTCTGTTGCGACCCGGCCAGGATTTGCCCAAAGACCGTGAATCCGCCGTTCTGGTCGTCCAGAGTGGCCGAGTTGTCATCCAGGTTAAAGAAGAACTCGCTGGTCGCGCTGTTCGGATCGCCCGGCAGCTTGGCCATCGCGATTGTGCCACGAGTGTTCGAGATACCCGGCTCGTTGACGATCATGTTCATCTCGGTGATTTCCGGGAACGTCTTGGCGACATCGTTAAACTTGAATCCACCCCCTTGGAGTACGAAACCCGGAGCGAGCCGGTGGAAGATCGACCCATCGTAGTTCTGAGTCGCAAGCCCGCTCGTGACGTAGTCGAGGAAGTTGTCGACCGTGATCGAAGTCTGGTTCGCGAACAGATTGATGTCGATGTTGCCGGTTTGATTGCCGGTTGAACCCGTGGGGAAACTGGTCGCGAGTCGAACGACCTGCTCCGCGTCGGCGAACACGTTCGCCAGATCGAACATCACGGGACCGCCAGCGACGGTGAGCATCTGATTGGCGATGGGATTGGGGACCGTCGGCGGAGTGTTGCGCGTGAATGTCTGAGCCAGCGTTCCTCCAATGTTGCCCGCGACATCCACGGTCCGCACAACATAGCTGTTCGGCCCGACATTGAGAGCCACGCTGGGGAAAATGAATACTCCGTTGGAGTTGGCTGTTGTCGTGGCGATCACGGTGCCCGTACCCGGTTCACCTGGAACCGGGGCGCGGGAGAGTTCCAGAGTCACTCCGGCTTCCGCAGTCCCGCTCAAGGCGACCGAGTCTTGCTCGGTCCGAAGGTCACCAGTTGCGCCAGTGTCCGAGAGCGCGGCAAGGTCGAAGAGCGGTTCATCCGGAGCAGTTCTGTCGAGCGTGAACGAGAATTGCCGCAGATCGCTGTTCCCGGCCGCGTCCGCGACCTCCACGAAGAGCGTGTGTTGCCCATCCGTCAGAGGAACTCCGTTGTTGAGTTGAGTGATGAGAGCCGTTGTGAGTGTCAGCGTGCCGTCACTGGCAAGGTTCGGCAACAAGTCGGTGAAGCCAATCGGAGAGGGCGTATCGAACCCCGCTCGGAGTCGCGTGATGGTGCTGGCGTCGGTAATCGTGGTCGTGATCTGCTGATCGTTTGTGATTCGGTCGGTGCTACTCGTTCCGGTGTCGCTTGTCAGCGCAAAGGTGCTCGCGGGGGGTGTTGTGTCGGCTGGTGGAGGCGGAGGAACTGTTGGCGGAACGGGAGCTGGTGTTCCTTGCGGAGTGCCAAAGCCAAACTGAATCACCATGTCGTTGAAGTCCTGATCTCCTCCTCCGGGCAAATCTTCCAGCCCGAACTGGTTGACCGAGTGCCAGTCGAGGTGTTCCATCCGGTCGGGGTTCGCCGTGCTGAACGAGAAGTAGGCCAGCGGGCCATTGCTAACCGTGTTCGCTTCATTGAGAGCAAGCAACTCCTCCGCGGTCCCGTTGGTGACGATGTAGAACGAATACAGCACGCCTCCTTCAAGGGTCAGCACGCGCGTATTGATGTCGGGGAGATTGGTATCGGAGAAGATCACTTGCCGCGTACCGTTGGCCAGAGCCGCGCGCAGATAGCCCGGATCGCCCGGCTTGAGATTGCCGATACTCCCAGCCCGATCATCCACGCGGAACAGACCGACTTCGTTGTGATACTCCGCGTCCTGACTCACCTTCGCGAACGTCGTCTGAACCGTTTGCCCGACCTGACCTGGTGTTGAGATGGCATACGTGCGAGTGACGGAGATGACAGCATCATTGTAATCCAGGTCTCCACCGCCGAGCATGTCCTCGAAGCGGAAGTCGCGTCCACCGTCTCCGCGATTGCGAGTCTGAACGTGATCGATCTTGTCAATGTTGGCGGAATCGAAACTGAAGAAGGGAGTGGCTTGCCCCGCGCGTGCTACATCAGTGGTGTTGTTCGCGATCAGATACAGCCCCAACAATTGCCCGCCCTCGACCGAGAGCGTGCTCTTCGCTCCGATGCCCGCTCCGCTGGCGAACACAACTTGAGCGCGAGCAAGTGCCTGAGCGATGTAACCCGCGTCTCCGGGGAGTAACCCGTTCACTCGCCCCGCGGCATCATCAATCGCGTAGATGCCGACTTCGTTCTTGAACGCGGCTCCTCCTGCTCCCCACTCGAATCGGAGTTCCACAGGTGTGCCGGGTGTATCCGCTGCGGGAACGGCGAACAGATCGCTCGCGGGTGGAAGTCGGGGTTCGAGTTCTTCCAGGTGAAAACGCTTGGCAACGGGTCGAATGATGCTCACGGCGAGTGCCCTCGCGATGGTGTAAACTCAAGGTGTAAATCAGACCGGAGTATTGTAATTAGTCGCACTTGCGATGCCATTTTGAACTCGCAGAAGCCGAAAAGCCGCGAAATGCGTTCGTGTCAGGCGTTACTTCTGATTCGCGGGCAACCGCGTGCTTCGCTCCCCCGAATCGAGTACGATCTGCGGGACAGGAGCCACGCCAATGACTCACTCTCTCTCTTCCGATCTTACGCGCCGCGCGTTCGTGCAAGCGGGCGCTGCAACCACGACCGTGCTCACGGCCAGCGCCTACGAGCGCGTGCTTGGCGCGAACGAGCGCATCGGAGTCGGGTTCATCGGCTATGGTCTGATCGGCAAGCGGCACGTGCTTGACTTCCAGGAACAGAAAGACGCGGATCTTGTTGGCGTTGCGGAAGTGCATCGCGGACGACGAGAGGAAGCCGTTGCTCTTATCGGCGCGGGGTGCAAGGGCTATGCGGACTTCCGCAAGCTTCTCGGAAGCAAGGACGTGCAGGCGGTCGTGATCTCCACACCCGACCACTGGCACGCGCTTCAAACAATGCTCGCGTGTGCCGCGGGGAAGGATGTGTTCGTCGAGAAGCCGCTGACGCTGTTCGTTCGAGAAGGCCGATGGATGATCGACGTGGCGCGCAAACACAAACGTGTTGTGCAAGTGGGTACGCAACAGCGCTCCGGAACTCACTATCAGCGCGCACGCGAACTTGTGCGAGACGGGCAACTCGGCAAGGTCTCATCCGTGCGAATGGGCACGTTCCGAAATATCATGCCCGGTTTCGGAACCCCGATGGATAGCGATCCGCCGAAAGACCTCGACTGGGAATCGTGGCTCGGCCCTGCTCCGCTTCGCAAGTACAACCCGAATCGCGCGATCTATCACTTCCGCTGGTTCTGGGACTACTCCGGCGGGCAGATGACCAATCTCGCGGCTCACTCGCTCGACATCGTTCACTGGTTCTTGGGTGTCACAGGTCCGACCTCTGTCACGAGCGTCGGCGGGCGGTTCTCGCTTCAAGACAACGGAGAAACGCCCGACACGCAAGACTCGATCATCGAATACCCCGGCTTCACCGCGATCTGGTCGCATCGAGAAGCCTGCACGGGTCAATCGCAAGGAGGACTGGAGTTCTGCGGACCGAAGGGAAGTCTCAGCATCTCGCGCGCTGGCTTCAAACTCGTAGGAGATCGGAAGATTCCGCCAGAGAACGCGGTTCCCCAGTTCACCGGAGCGCATCCGGTCGGCGGACCGAAGCGTGTCGAAGCTGGTCCGGCGCAGTGGTGGACGAAATCGGTTGAAGATAACACCGGCAACAGCCGCTCGCAGTTCACACAGCATGTGAGGAACTTCCTCGATTGCATCGTGTCGCGCAAGGAACCGATCTCGGACCTTGAAAGCAGCAATCGAGTCGCTACCGTCTGCCACCTGGCGAATATCTCACTCCGCATCGGGCGCGGACTGCGCTGGGACGCCAAGAGCGAAGAGGTCATCGACGATGCGGAGGCGTCGAAGATGCTCGTGCGCGCCTATCGCGCTCCGTGGGATAAAGAGTTAACGGCGCTTCTGCAATGACAAAGACGCTCCCTTGCGGTCGCGGCTCGATGGGGACTTGCATTTTCGAGCCGCGACCGCAAGGGAGCGGGTGTTTCAAACGAGGCAACCCATGAACATCACTCGACGCGAAGCACTCGCCGTGAGCGCAAGCACACTCACAGCCGCGCTTGCGCGCGGAGAAGCACCCGAACCACCGCGAACGCAGATGG
>JAKEEV010000226.1 GCA_022616395.1 Planctomycetia bacterium
AGCGCGCTTCCGGTGGCGAATCGAGTTGAGCGGCCAGAAACGCGGGATGAACTTCAATCACTACCACGTCCGGCTTCACTCCATCCTTGCGCAACCGGCGGAGGTAAATCGCATTGGTCACTGGTCCCGCCCCGGCGTGCGCGAAGTTAAACGCTTCAACTGGCCAGCTGAGTTTCTTCGTGAGCAACGAGCCGACCGCACCCGCGTCGATCCCATCAAGCGTTCGCGAACTGCCAAGGAAGAGCACGGTGGTCGTCTGATCGGGAGAGGCGAAAGGTGCGTGTTCGCGGAGTTGGGCGAGCTTGTCGGTGTATTGCGGATCGCGCAGCGCTACGCGATCCGTGCGAATGGCCCATCCACTGATGAGTTGAACACTCGCAGCCAGCGCGAAGCCGAACACAAGAGCAAACGCGGCCGAACGCTGGCGGTAGCCACGCAACGGTTGCGATGGGGGGAATGAAGACACCACAACCGCCGGGAACCGCGGCGAAACTCGAAACCGACTGATTGGAGTGACGGCATTCACTCGCGCGCCCTCCTGGTCTTTGCCTGGAGCAGCGGCAGGATGAGTTCGCGTGTGAATCGGATGGTGAAGACTTCCGCATGGGTGCGGATCAGGTGGTGACCATCGAGGAACGCTTCGTCTGGAAGCCAGAGGCGAGCATCAGTGAGCGAGCAACTGAACTCGGCGTAGAGTTCGGCGAGAAGCCGCGAGAGGTTCTCCTCGGTGTGAGGTTGGTAGAGCGCGCGGAAGCTCGTTGCTTCCGGGAAGATGACAAGCGCAACGGGAATTGTTTCACCGCGACACATCGCGAGCATGTCTCGCAGGGCCCGCACTGCTGGGCCGGCGGGCAGATCGCACTTGAACACGTCGCGGTATTCGGTGGTCGCTCGTGCTACTCCAAACGCGTGTTCTTCGGGAGTAACTTCCGTGACGATCGACGCATTCCAGCCGTTCGGGTCTGGAGTGCGGCCCGCGTCATAGCGTAGTTGCCAGGGTAAGAAGCTCGATGACACGCGACCGAGTAACTTGAAGCGATGCCCAAAGATGGGAAGCGTGTTCGCCTCGATCCACTGCCTGCGCATTCGCTTGGTCGAGACACCGTAGTTGCTGGCGATTGCGATTTCCTCACGCGAGAGCAGATCGCCAGCGAGCGCGCGACTTTCGAGTGGGCCATTTGGCAGATCGGCAAGCAACGGAGGGAGCACTTCGAGAATGAGCAGGTCGGGGCGGTGTCCGTCGCGGATGAGTCGCCTCAGGTAGATCAGATGCGTGACCGGACCGGCTCCGGGAATGCCGAAGTTAAAGACCACCGCGGACACCCCAGCGGCTCTTGCGGCCTGTTGCGTGTACCCCGCGGCGAATCCGTACCCCGCGCGCGAGGTACCCAGCAGAATCACGCGCAGCGCGCTGGGCGATTCGGCTTCCAGCTTTCGCAAACGATATTCCTTGTCCGCATACACCGGATCGTCAATCGCGTGAGTGGTGCTCGATGCACCCACAAGAGCCACCTGAACGGCCAGGAATACCACCACCCCAACCGCGAGAGCCACACTCACCCGCTGTTGTGCGCCTCTGAGTTGCCGCGAGGTCGCCGAGCGCTTTCTCAGCAACCGCGACAGCCAGCCAGTGGGGAAAGTGCGAGTGTTCACGGTGCTTGCTTGGTAGGTGCCGCTTGCCGAGCGGCACGAGTTCCGGCGAACCCCGCCCGCAAGGGCGGTGGGTCGAGGCGAACCCGACCCGCAAGGGTCGCGGGTTCACCCTCCGCCCTTGCGGGCGGGGTTCGCCCAGGTGCCTTCAAAACTGGAAGTAGATGAACGTGGAGCCGTTGTCGGGTGCCAGCACAAGAGCCGCGCACAAGCAGATCGCGTAGCCGGTGCCAAGTACCGGAGCCGGCAAGTTCCGATAGATGCGATCCCACAACCCGGACCGCACCAGCCAGTGACACCCAAACAGGAAGATCACCGTGTACCACAGACTGCGGTTGTTCAGCGGCAGCACCAGCCCCTTCTGGATGGAGAACATCTTCTCGAAGACAATGAGCGCCTTGCTCAACTCCGGCTGGAAGAGCACCCAGCACATACTCACGCAGAAGAACGTGAAGAAGATTCTCAGTCCGGTGCCGATGGTCGTTTCCAACAGCGCGCTGAGGCGCGGGTTGTCTTCGCAGTAGTCCTTGAACTGCTTGTGAATCACCAGCATCAACCCGTGGGCAACGCCCCAAAGCACATAGCCCCACGCGGCTCCGTGCCACAGGCCACCGATAGCCATCGTGAGCAACAGATTGCGATACGTCAGCCATCGCGATCCGCGACTGCCTCCAAGCGGAATGAAGATGTAGTCGCGTAACCACGTCGAGAGCGAGATGTGCCATCGCCTCCAGAAGTCCGAGACGTTCGTCGCCAGATACGGCATGTTGAAGTTATTCACGAGCCGATAGCCGAGTAAGTGAGCGGCTCCGAGCGCCATGTCGGAGTAACCCGAGAAGTCGCAGTAGATTCGCACGGCATACGCGAGCACCGCGAACCACACCGCCACCGTGTTGTACGCTCCGGGGTTACTCAGCACCGGATCGCAGAACAGAGCCATGCGGTCGGCAATCGCCATCTTCTTGAACGCACCGATCAGGAATAGCTGCACGCCGAATTGCACACGCAGCCAGTTCCAGCGCTTGGCGCGGCGAGTTTGAGTCAGGAAATCACCGGCGCGCACAATCGGCCCCGCGACCAGATGCGGAAAGAACAGAATGAACAGCAGGAATCGCGGAAGGCACTTCTCGGCGGGAATCTTCCGTCGGTAAACATCGACCGCGTAGCTGATCGCTTCAAACGTGTAGAACGAGATGCCGAAGGGAATGAAGATCGCAAGCGGGTTGAGTTTCTCGTAACCCGGCTCGACGCCGAGCCGTCGCAGGCTGTCATAAAGTTCGTTAAGGAAGAATCCGCGATACTTGAAGTAGCACAGGATTCCCAGGTTCATGCCGATACTGGTAAACAGAATCAGTCGGCGGAATCCTCCGCGCTCGGAGGCTCCCATCGCGCGGCCGAAGAGATAGTCCGCGATTGTGGTGATCGTAACGAGAAACGCGAGTTCGTAGCTCCATGCGGCGTAAAAGTGGAAGCTCGCGATGACCAAAAGCCAGATGCGAGCGAGCTGCCAGCGTCTGGGAATGCTCCAGTAGGCCACGAGCACGATGGCGAAGAAGGCGAGAAACGCTTGCGTGTGGAAGAACGGGGCCGGCAAGAGTTCGTGAAGCCAGCGGAAGTACGCGAACCCCGACTGGAAGCCTTCCGCGGGCGTGTTGCTGACCGAGGCGAGCAGAGGAACCGACATCCCAATCATCCTTGGTTGCCAGGCGCGGAGTTCGAGCTTTCCGCGGGCGGCGGACTATAGCGAGATGGGGAAAACTCGGTCAATGCCGGGTTGGGTCTCTTCACCTAACCCCAACTAGAGAGCAGAGGCAGTGATCAGTGAACAGTTATCAGTTATCAGTCAGCGCGGTCTGATGACTGATGACTGATCACTGATCACTGTTCACCGGTTGGGGTTAGGTTCTTTTCCGACAAAGCGAGCGGGGAGGGGTTTCTCATGTCCGAATCGTGGGACTACAAGAAGGCCGGATTGGATCTCGCGAAGTATGAGCAAACGATTGCGGGGATTCAGGCACACATCGCACGCACTCAACGAGCGGGGGTGATTCCTCCTCCGTTTCCACCGCGCAAGGGCGGGAAGGGAGTCGGCGGGTTCGCGAGTCTCTTCGACCTCTCTGCAAGTGGCAAGTACACGAATCCGATGCTGGTTACTTGCACTGATGGAGTGGGGAGCAAGTTGAAGGTTGCGTGCATGGTCGGCAAGTTCGACACGGTGGGCATTGACCTTGTCGCGATGTCGGTGAACGACCTCATCTGCACCGGAGGAGAGCCGCTCTGTTTCCTCGACTACCTCGCGATGCCCAAGGACGACCCAGCTCTCTCGGAACAACTGGTGAAGGGCATCGCGGACGGCTGCATTGAGTCAGGTTGTGCGCTTGTTGGTGGCGAAACGGCAATTCTGCCGGACTTCTATGCGCCTGGTGATTTCGACCTCGCGGGCTTTGCCGTCGGAGTCGTTGAACGCGAGAAGATCATCGACGGCACAAAGATCGAGACCGGAGACGCAGTCATCGGGCTGGCGTCGAGCGGCATTCACTCCAACGGCTACAGCCTCGTGCGCAAAGTGGTCTTCGACGCGGTCAAGCTGAAGGTAACCGACCACGTTCCCGAACTTGGCAAGACAGTGGGCGAAGAACTCCTCACGCCCACTCGACTCTACGTGAAGCCCATTCGC
>JAKEEV010001334.1 GCA_022616395.1 Planctomycetia bacterium
CCTCCGTGAATCTTCCCGTCGGTCTTCGTGTACCCTTCGTAGATGCCGACGACATGAACTTCGCGATCCTTGTTCTGCTTCTCCTTGGCTGGCGGATCGACCTTCGGTTTCTCGTCCGCCAAACCGGGAATGGGAGACGAACCAGCGAGGAACGCCACCGCGAACAGTCCGACCATACAACAGGCACGCATGACAACACTCCTGTTGAAACTGACATCAACGGTTTGTCACGGACACGCATAAGAGGCTACCCCAACAGCGCAGAAGCCGCCATGCGAAACCCATTGGGAGTTACGCTGCTGTCAGGACGCGGACGAGGTGATTGTGCTGGCGCGGATTCTTCGCGAGGATCGCGGTTAGCCGAGTTGTGCCTTGATTGCAATTGTGAAGGTGCTTCCCTTGTTGGGTTCGCTTGTCACGGTGATGGTGCCTCCCATTGCAGCGCAGAGTTTCTGGCTGATCGCAAGACCAAGCCCTGTGCCTCCGTACTTGCGGCCGGCGGAGGAATCTACTTGCGTGAACGCCTGGAACAATCTCCCCACTTGCTCGGGCGTCATGCCGATGCCCGTGTCCGACACTTCCACGCGCAGAATGTCTTTCCCGCCGACTGATTCGCGTCGAGCGGTTACCTTCACCGTGCCGTCCTTCGTGAACTTGCACGCGTTACTCACCAGATTCAACACACACTGACGGATGCGCGTCGGGTCGCCCACTCCTTTGCCCAAATCCTCCGGACAGTCCACTTCCAGTTGGTTGTTGTTCTTTTTGGCAAGTGGATCGACCGACACCATCAGGTCGTGGATGAGGCTCGCGGGTGCATACGGTTCCTTCGCGATCTCCAGTTTGCCCGCCTCGATCTTGGAGAAGTCCAGGATGTCGTTGATGAGTGTCAGCAGGTGTTGTGCGGCGGTGAGAACCTGATTGATGTCCGATGTGTATTGCGGAAGCTTGTCGGCTTCGGCCTGTTCGAGCAGCATCTCGCTGTAGCCGATGATAGTCGTCAGTGGTGTGCGCAGTTCGTGGCTGACCATCGCGAGGAATCCGCTTTTGGTGCGGTCGGCTTCCTCCGCGGCTTCCTTCGCGACGCGCAGACGGTTGGCTTCCTCGTCTTGCTCCAG
>JAKEEV010000227.1 GCA_022616395.1 Planctomycetia bacterium
GTCGCGGTTCACCAAGACACTCAGAACTCGCCAGGAATCACTTCACCGCCCGCGCGAGTGCTCAGCGCGGCCAGAGTGCGAATTGAAATATTCTCACGCAAAAACCGGACGCTCCCATCGGCCATCGCCACGTTCGCCCCGCCGGGATGGAACGCATAAACTTCGTATGCGTTGTTGCAGTTGATGGCGCACTCACCGATCAGCGTATTCCCATCCGAAGTCGTGCCCTCGATGCCGAATCCCTTTTGATGGTCGGCCCATACCCCTCCGGTCGCCACGCCCGGCCCGTCGCCTCCGAATGGAGGAACGCGGTCGGTTACGCGCTTCCCCCTCACCCAGTACTCCGGTCGGTTCGCGTCTTCGGCCAGGAGAATGGTGTTCGACAACCCGTCGGTGATTTGTCCGACCGTGGAGCCGGTCGAACTCATCACTCCGCGCCAGATTGTGGGGTAACTGGCCGGGTCCGGGTAATTGAGGTACGCGAGCAGCGGTTGAGCCACGACGGAGACGTTCGTGTAGTCCCACGCAGCTCCCGAGAACGGTGAACCGGGCGTGCCCGGCACGGCGGATTGCCCGACGCGACCGCTGTTGGCGCTCGGACACAGGAACGTCTTGACCTGGCTGTTGCGGGCGATGGCGTTCACCGGGTCGTACCAGTTCGCGGTCAGCACGTAGATGTTGCGGACGTTCTCCTGCTCCAGGTCCGGCAACACCAGAGCCGGCCAGCCATGAAACGGCGCGGAGGTTGTGTTCGACGGCGGGAACTTCTGATTGCGCCCCTCGTAATTCGCGCACGCGAGCGCGATCTGTTTCAAGTTGTTCTGGCAACTCATTCGGGCTGCTGCTTCGCGCACTTTTTGGACGGCGGGCAGCAATAGCCCAATGAGGATGGCAATGATCGCGATCACGACAAGCAACTCGATGAGCGTGAAGGCGGGCCGAGAGCGGAAGGAAGAGGAGTTTGGTGTCATTACGGGCACTCGTAGAGAAAATCGAGACGGACAGCGTTGTAGCGATCTCACTTGCGGATGAACACCGGCGACCGACTCGAATTGCCCCGGTTCGCGTTCAGATGTATAACACGGGCACTGCTCGTACAGGACGCATTCAGGTTCAAAAAGGAGAACCGACGTGACCGCCGACCGATATCTCTTCACCAGCGAATCCGTCTCGATGGGCCACCCCGACAAGGTGGCCGATCAAATCTCAGACGCTGTGCTCGACTTCTGCCTGAAGTCCGACCCGGCTGGCCGGGTCGCGTGCGAAACACTCGTGACCACCGATCTTGCGGTGGTCGCGGGTGAAGTCACCACGAAGGCCGCTCTCACCCGGCAAGCGGTGGACGCTCTGGTGCGAGATGTCATTACCGAGATTGGGTACGTTGCGAAGGATCAGGCCGAGCGCGAAGAAATCGGCTTCACGGCCGATTCCTGCCAGGTGGATTGCCGACTTCACGCGCAAAGTCCGCACATCAGTCAAGGAGTCGATCACGGAGGTGCGGGCGATCAAGGGCTGATGTTTGGCTTCGCCTGTGATGAAACGCCGACGCTCATGCCGCTTCCCATCGACCTTGCACACCGGCTGGTCGAGTATCACGCCAAGATGAGGAAGACCGGTCAACTCAAGTGGCTGCGCCCGGATGCCAAGAGTCAAGTCACGGTCGAATACAACGCCGACGGCACTCCTCACCGCATCCACACTGTCGTTCTCAGTACGCAGCACACACGCGAAGTGATGGTGTGTAAGGAGAACATCGATTACTTCACCGACGAAGCTCGCCAGATCATCGTGGACAAGCTCATCCTGCCAGTGCTCAAAGCCGACCGGCCGGACCTGGTGAAGGGGAAACTCGTCATCATTCCGCCGGGCAAGACCGCTCCGAAACTCGGTCCAGACGACATCGCCTGCCACATCAACCCCACTGGTTGCTTCCTGCAAGGCGGGCCGCACGGCGACTGCGGACTGACAGGTCGCAAGATCATCGTGGACACTTACGGAGGACGCGGACGACACGGAGGAGGAGCGTTCAGCGGGAAAGACCCGACGAAGGTGGACCGTAGCGCTGCGTACATGGCTCGCTACATCGCGAAGAACATTGTCGCGGCCGGTCTGGCCCGGCAATGCGAGGTGCAACTCTCTTACGCCATCGGCTACCCGGACCCGCTCAACATCTGGGTGAACACTGTCGGCACCGCAAAAGTCACGGAAGCGAAGTTGATCGAGCTGATCCGCACTCACTTCGAGTTGACGCCCAAGGGAATCATCGGCTCGCTTGATCTGCGCCGACCGATCTATCGCCAGACCGCCCGTCACGGTCACTTCGGCCGCAAGGAAGCCGAGTTCACCTGGGAGAAGACCGACAAGGCCGACTCACTCAAGAAAGCCGCCGGGGTGTGACGCGGCGAACGAGATAGTTTTTCGCCACCCCAGCCAATTCAGGAGTAACCGCCATGCGTGCGTGTCTGTCTGCTGTTCTACTCGCAGTTGTTGGCCTAACCGTCTCTCGGGCTGACGAACAACCACCGCCCAAACTCGAGAATCTGCCCGCCGATGTTGAGGTTCATCTGGTTGCGGTTAATGAGCCTCATTTTTCTGGCGTATCTGAGGAGGAGATCACGGACTGGCAGGGACTGGTCAAGGCTCTGCGCTCCAAGGACGGACCTCGTGCCCACATTCGCAAATTGCTGCCGAAGTCGGCCGACGAGGTTCTGACCGAGGATGCGGAGATGGGCAAACTCGGCGACGAGGTTCGCCCCATCATCGTGAAGAAGAAGGTGACGCTGAGGCTCTCAGTCGCCCTCAGCCAAGCCATCCAGGATAAGGTGTTCTACGACAAGGATGTGTTCGCGAAGGTGGAGTTGACCAAGAGTCTCAAGGAACTGGTTGCGCTGGGAGATAAGCGGACGGTATTCCAGACCGAGCGCATGAACCGGGAAATACTCTCGCTTCTGTTCTTCGACTATCTGGCGGAGACACCCACCGACTACCACACGGTCCACGTCACCGTCAAGCCTGGCAAACCTGTCGTCCTCGTGTTCTCGTCGTACCGCCAGTGTCGATGGAACGTGAAGGTCGAGAAGGGCGCGACAGTCGCGGGCGTGGTGCAGTTTGGCAACTACGCGCAGGAGTTGACCGGCACGGATGCACCGGTCGTCTATCGGGCTGGCAGACTGCCCAACGGCAAGCGCGGACCGACGTCGGGCTTCAACGCCCACGAGGAGAAAGACGAGCCATCATACAAACGCATCAAGGAGGAAGTGAAGGAGATCACGGGCAAGGAGTTCACCACCTTCCAGGGACTTTACAAGGCTGGCCCGGCTCCGTTCGTCGTCACACCAGGCGCGAAGTAACTCCTCCCCTTCCCGCAACTGCCGCGCAAGGCCGAATCTCTCAAGAAAGCTGCCGGCGTCTGGGTAGTGTCTGAGTTTGCTGTAGCCGGGGTCTGCGACCCCGGACCGGCCTCACAGAGGCCGGCTACAAAAAGCCAAACCGAGACACTACCGGCGTCTGACACTCAACGGAGTCGGAAGCGTCTCGACGGAAAGTGAAGTGATCCGTCGAGACGCTTCCGGTTCTGGGATTTCTTCTCCCACCACAGATTTTCCCTTCGCATCTGAGCGAAACTTTCGCTTCTGAAATGACATTCCGCCAGAAGCGCGAATCGGCGCACAATCTGAGGATTGCTTGCGCTCTTCTTCGCCCAGTGGGTTGTCAGAAGTGAGATCGTACCGCAAGTTGGAGGAGGGTTCCAAGACGAGCCGCGGGTGGTGACGTCGCGGCGATAGAGTCTCACCGCTTTGTTTGCGTCTGGGGGCAACAAGGAGTTGGCAGAGCCGCCAGACGATCTCTTTACCGCCTCCACACTCGCCAGTCACCCCCGACCGGACTAACCGGAGAGGACAAGTTCGCCCATGTTCGAGACGATGCACACCGCCATCACTCCGCTGGATGCCCCCCCAGGCCCCGGAACGATGGAAGCGGCGGTCCCGCCCGCGCAGTCACTTCTTGCGCGGCTGCTGGCAACCCAGGTGTTACTGCCAGAGGAGTGGGAGGAAGTTCCTCCTCAGGATCGCGATGCCCTCACGCGCATCACCGCGACCGAAGCTCTGCTCGGCAAACTCCTGATGCTTCATCTGCTCACCAAATTCCAGGTGGAGATGATCCGCAAGGGCGCGACCGACGACCTGATCCTGGGCAACTATCGTCTGCTCGATGTTCTCGGACAGGGCGGAATGGGAACGGTCTACCGGGCCGAACACGGTTTGCTCCGCCGACAGGTCGCTCTCAAGGTCATGTCGCGGAGCACCGACATCAGCTCGCGGTTGGTTCACCGTTTCTATGGAGAAGCGCGAGCGGTCGCCCGTCTTCAACACCCCCACATCGTAACTTGCTTCGACGCGGGCCGACACCAACGGGCAGGTAGCGCGGCGCGCGACTACTTCGTGATGGAGTTAATCCCCGGCCAGGACGTGTTCACGCTTGTCCGCGAAAAGGGGCCGCTGAGCGCGTTGCGGGCGTGCGAACTCTTCCGCCAGGTGGCTGATGCGCTGGGGGAAGCACACCGGCACGGACTGGTTCACCGCGACATCAAGCCAAGCAACATTCTGGTCACGCCCGATGGACAAGCGAAGGTACTCGACTTCGGGCTTGCTCGCCTGCCAACGCAACAGATGACCGAACCGGGCATTGTGTTGGGCACAATCGGCTACATGGCTCCTGAGCAAGCCCGCGATCCGCACTCGGTCGATAGCCGCGCCGATCTCTTCAGTCTCGGAGCCACGCTTTACTGGGCGCTGACCGGTCGCGACCCGTACCCGGAGTCCGGCAACCCCGTGCAGGATTTACATCGGCGTTTCACGACCACTCCGCCTGCTGTGCGCAGGGTGCGCCCGGAAATGCCTGCGGAAGTTTCGGACCTCGTCGCTCGCCTGATGGAACCCGATCCGGAGATGCGATTCCCATCCGCGCGCACGGTGTCCGCGGCTCTCACCGGGTTCACGCTCTGGTTACCTCACACTCCCGCAGCGGGTCTGTCGCTCTCGCGCAGTGAGCACCCCAAGCGCGGGCGAGTTCTGTTGGTGGAAGACGATCCCGGCACACGCGCGCTGATGGTTGCGCTTCTTCAGGATCAGTTTGAAGTGAGAGAGAGGGAGGATGGGGAGTCGGCGCTGGCGGAGATAATGCGCGATCCGCCGGACCTCGCGGTGGTGGATGTTGGTTTGCCGGGATTAAGCGGCCCGGAGTTGATCGAGAAGATCCGCGCCGCCGGACTGGAAAGCGAGCGGCTGAAGGTGTTGCTCACCTCCGGCGAAGTACCGGCCGAGGCACTCGGTGGGCTGTCCGTGTCGGCTGCCGACGATTTCATCGCCAAGCCGTTTGCTCCAGTTGAGTTCCTCTCGCGCGTCCGCACGCTCATGATGCGACGAAGTTCTCGACCGGGGGATTCCGGAAGCGCAGTGGTGGTTCAGCCGACCGCCGGGCCAACCCGCCCGGTTGCGGTCGAGGCTCTTTCGCTGACTGTTTCTCGCCTGTTGGCCGAGACGCAACTGATTTCCGAGGGGCAGTGGCAACGGGTGAGTCGCTATGTCCGCACGCTGGCCCGTGCGGTGGCGGATGAAGGCGAGTACGCGCGGCTCAAGGACGACCGATACCTCGATCTGTTGATGGCAGTCGCTGCGGTTTACGACATCGGCTTACTGGGAGTTCCGCGTCACACCCTTTTGAAGCCAGACAAGCTGGACGCGGCCGAATTGTCGATCATTCAGACGCACTGTTCAATCGGCTCGGAAGTGCTGCTCGGAGTGGCTCAGACATTCGGCGGTGAAGTAGCCGGGCTGGACATCGCGGCCGAGATTGCTCGCAGTCATCACGAGCGCTGGGACGGACGGGGCTATCCGGATGAGTTGGCCGGAGAGGAAATCCCGCTGGCGGCCCGCGTGGTGTCGATAGTTGCGGTCTACGAAGCTCTGCGCAACCGACGCCCGCATCGCCCGCCACTGTCTCACGCGCAAGCCGTGAAACTGATCTCGACCGACTCTCCCGGTCAGTTCGACCCGACGCTGCTCGCCGCATTCACCACCGTCGCCCAGCGCTTCGACCAGATCCACCAGGGACGGTAAGCTCAAGAGTAGCCCGCCGCTCCGCAGCGGGCTACTCTGAAAATCACCTCTTGCCGGCGTGCGCTTGTGCCTTCGCCGTTGTATCCCGATAATGGAAACATCCGCGGAGGCTTCTCCCATGCTTCTTGTTGGTAGGCAGACAGCGCGCACGTGTTCCACTCTCCACCGGCGGGCGTTCCTCCAGGTGGGCGCGTCGAGCGTGCTCGGATTGTCGCTCGCGGACTTACTGCGCGCTCGCGCGGCCGGTGGACAGAAGCACGGTTCAGCCAAAGCCGTCATTCTGCTCTGGTTGTGGGGAGGACCGAGTCAACTCGATACCTTCGACCCCAAACCCAGCGCGACACTCGACTATCGCGGGCCGTTTGGCACAATTCCAACTCGCATCACCGGCGTTCGGTTCTGTGAATTGTTCCCGCAACTCGCCAAACTCACCGACAAGCTCGCGGTGATTCGCACACTCAACACGCAGTCGAACGATCACGGCATCGCGGGCACCATCGGCCTCACGGGAAGCCCCGCGGGCGGAACCGGTCTCGACGGCAAGCCGCTGCAAGGCTCTCCGCGACCAGCACTCGGTTCGATCGTCGCGAAAGCTTTGGCGAGCGGTGGGCGTAAGCCCACTGATGTCGCCAGCGGCATTCATCCGTTCTTCGTGATTGGCGGAAAGCTGCATCAGGGGAAGAAGGCAATCATCGGCGAAGGTGGAGGGCCACTCGGAGCTGCGTGGGATCCGTTCCGCTTGGAGTATGACCCCGCGACCGGCACAAAGGTACCGGCGTTGCAACTGCCCGACGATCTGACGCCGGAGCGCATGGCTGATCGGCAGAAGTTGCTCGGAGCGCTCGGCAACGCGGACAAGCGCGTGACTGAGCTAGGTGCGGCCGGCGCGCTCGATGAGTATCGCACGCGGGCGTTCGCGATGCTCACTTCACCAACCGCGGCAGCCGGGTTCGATCTGTCGCGAGAACCGGACACGGTGAAGGACGCTTACGGCCGCACGCGATTCGGTCAGTCGTGTTTGCTCGCTCGGCGATTGGTAGAAGCCGGCGTGCCCTTCGTGCAGGTGAACTGGAGCGATCACGTCGAGGCGGAAGAAGACAGCGGCGATGGCGGCTGGGATCACCACTATCGCAACTTCCAAATCATGCAGGATCGTCACGCCCCGTGGCTCGATCAGTCGATGTCCGCGCTTCTCACCGATCTTCATGATCGCAGAATGCTCGATTCCACACTTGTGCTTGCAGTGGGCGAATTTGGCCGCGAGCCGAAGGTGAACGACAAGGCCGGTCGCGAACACTGGCCCGGCTGCTACTCTGCTCTTGTCGCGGGCGGAGGAGTGAAAGGCGGCCGGTTCGTTGGCACAAGCGACTCAAAGGCCGCGAAGCCAGCCGACACTCCGTTAACACCCACCGACCTGAACGCCACTGTGCTCAACGCCATCGGGCTGACGAGCGAGCAGATCACCGGCCTGGGCCTCACACCCGCCGGCCGCGTCATCGAAGAACTGTTCTGAGAGGACTAATGAACCACAGAGACACAGAGAACACAGAGACAACACCAACGCAGAGAAAGACAAGAAGAGTGTTTGACAGGATGAACAGGATAGACAGGATGAAAGACAGGTTTTCTGATCCTGTTCATCCTGTTCATCCTGTCAAAAAAACTCTTTTGCCTTTCTGTCTTTCTCTGTGTCTCTGTGTCTCTGTGGTTAATCCCTGCTTTGCTGCCGAACCGGTTCGCCTCACAACAGACGGTAGCTTCAAGCAGAAC
>JAKEEV010000228.1 GCA_022616395.1 Planctomycetia bacterium
AGAAAGTCTGCTCCGCGCGGAAGCGCAACTGGAGTGTCGATAGCCCACCGGCGCGGTTCAAACGGCGGTCCCTGAAGCCAGCCCGGCCAGGCCGCGACCAGAAACGCCGCTGCAAGGAGAACTATCAGACCCAAACCCGCAAATCGCACGCGCGGACGAACCGGAGCCGATGATTCCCGGCGCGCGAAATACTCGTGCAGGTTCCACGCGGTCACCGGACCGGCGACCACAGCGAACAGCGGCACCAACCGGCCCTGTAATCCGCTCACGACCGCCAGACCCATCCACGGCAAAAACCAACTCCACTTCCAAACTCGCCGGTTCAACAGAAACGACACAAGTCCCAGAACGAGGAGGGGGTAGTAGGAGAGCGCAGCGGGGCTGTCGCGGAAGAACGTCAGGTAGTCGCGGCTAAAGGGCGAGTGAATCGGTGAGTCAGTGCTTACGTCTTTGCGAAGCGCCTCGACAGCGTCTTTGAGTTCCACCGGCGGACGCAGACCGTTGACGTGTGCCGGACTGACACACGCCACCGCAACCAGAATCGCGAGCGACCCAACTCGGCGCACGAGAGTTGGCCCGAATCCGCCGGGTTGTGGTGAGTCGAGCAGCCGACCTAACCAAGCGAGTGCAACAACTCCCAGGCCAAGAATGAAACGCGAATCCATGTTGGCCCAGAGGACGAACAGCACCACCCACTTCCACCCGGGCCAGATGCGAGACTCTTCGGGCGGGCGAGTCTCTTCTTGCAGAAGCAGCCAGAGCGTAATCGCCAGAAACAGAACGGAGACAGTCGCGGGTTGAAGCAACAGCCGATTCCCCATCGCCAGGACCGCAAGACCAGTGACGGCCAGCGCGATTCGCCAACCGGCTTTCCTTCCGCTCATGTGGAACATCAGAACCGCGGCAACGCCACAGAGGAGCGCTTTGAGCGCGACGAGTCCCGAACCGCCAGTCAGAGAGAACACACCGTAACTTGCCGCGCTGTAGAGCCAGGAGGCATCGAACCCGCCAACTCCGCGCAGCAGAGCGCGACCCTCCGCGAGGTACTTCCAGAGATCGAGATTGCGAGCCGGAAAGGAGGCCAACAGGACGCCGAAAGCGGCCACGAAGAGGAGAGCGAGCGTCGGAGTTCTGTTTGGTGGTTGGTCGGGGCGTGTTGGGTCAGTTGCTTTCACCTGAGCTTCTGGTGGTGAGGTTGGTGAGGACCGAGAAGCCGTGTCCATAGCTGAGAAAGTGGAGAGCGGAGATGGATGAAAAGAGAGGAGTTACTCTAAGGCGAGGCGACACTTCCGGCAATGATGCCGCTCAAGCGACAATCTTAATGTGGGACAAAACTCCCGGAAGAAATTGGGGTTGGGGGGTTGACAGTGGGGGTGAAATCAGCGAATACAAGAGGTGAGAAATAATGTTCCCGCTTTTCTCCCTACTCGCGGGGTGGTTCTATGCGTCTCTCCCTTCGTCAAAAGTCGGCCGCCTTCACACTGATCGAACTTTTGGTGGTGATCGCGATTATTGCGATCCTCATTGGTCTTCTTCTGCCTGCTGTTCAGAAGGTGCGCGAAGCCGCGGCCCGGATGTCCAGCCAGAACAACCTCAAGCAGATTGGTCTGGCGATCCACAACGCACACGACCAGAACGGCAAGTGCCCAACCTGCCACGGTGCGTTCCCACAAACGGCCAACGGCACCAACTGGAATGCCCAATCCCAACCCTCGCGGTTCGGAACGCACCAGTATCACCTCATGCCCTACCTGGAACAACAAAACGGGCACCGGCAATCCATTCACCACTCGTGGGATAACCAAACAGTCGTCAAGACGTATCTGGGGCCAACCGACCCGTCGCTCAACGCCGAAGGGCGGACGTGGGGGAACCGACCCGCGACCAGCTACGCAGCGAACTGGCACGCCTTCGGTGGTGGGTGGGGCGAGGACTGGCAGATTGGCGGGAAGGCCAAGATCTCGGCGAGTTTCCCGGACGGCACCTCCTCCACCATTGCGTACTTCGAGTGGTACGCGGTCTGTGGAGACCCGAACCTTCCGACCGGCAGCGGCTACGTCGAGCGAATCGCGTTCGAGGACGGTCAAAACTGCAACCCGCTGGCTGAAATCTCTGGTCGGAACGATCCGAACGTCCGCTTCTGCCCGGCGTGGTGGGCATACTATCCGGGTGGGTTCGACCTCGGCTCGCCGGAGCGCTTCCCGACGGGCTATCCACTGACCTACGTCACGCTTCCCCAGTTCGGCGTCAACAAGCTCCAGTGCGACCCGCGTCGCGTCCAGGGGAGCAGCAGTGGGATTCAAGGTCGTCATGATGGATGGGAGCGTTCGTGGGGTTAGTCCTGGGATCTCGCAGCCGAGTTGGGCGCGGGCCATCGTCCCGAACGACGGGCAGATTCTTGGTAGCGACTGGTAATTGACTCGCCGAACCAACGAGTGTTTTCTCGCGAATCCCACCGGGCTCGAACCGAGTGGGATCGCTTTCTATTGCCCCCTCTTCCACCGAGTTGTCAGCCATGACCGCCAGACATCTTTTTACGTTCGCCCTGCTCCCACTGTTTGTTTTCGTCTCTGCGTGTTCCAAAAAGGGCGCTCCGGCGAAGGTGACCGGAACAGTCACTTACAACGGCCAGCCGGTCACGGGCGGCAGTTTGGCGTTCCACACCGACGCCGGTGTTTATGCAGCCGTCATCGACTCTCAGGGGAAGTATTCCATCGCCGATTTGCCCACGGGTGAACTCGTCGTTACTGTCGACACCGAGAGTCTCAACCCGAACGTCAAGACAACAACCTACGCTGGCCAAACGGGTGGGCCTGGACCGAAATACGGCGGCTCGGGCGGCGGGAAATACCCCGGAGCGGGCGGGAAAACAGGAGGCGGCGGACCTTCTCAGCCCCCACAACCAAAAGGCGACGCGAAGGGGAAGACCCAGCCGAAGAGTCCCATGCCCGAGGATGCTCCAAAGGGAGATAAAGGCACCTATGTGAAGATTCCCCGCGTCTATGCCGACAAGAGCAAATCGACCCTCAAGGTCACGGTCAAAGACGGAGACCAGGTCATTGACCTCCAGTTGAAAGACTGAACCTGAACGTTTGGTCCAACACGTTCTGACCGCCCCTGGTATGATGAACAAGACCAGGGGCGGTTCTGTTCTGTCCCCTCATTCCCACCTCGAAAGTGTTCTTCCACTCTCGTGCGGAGTTAGGCCGGTCGATGTCTCTTTCTCTCCCTACACCGACCAGGCGGTTGATCCTCCGTCGCTCCCAAGCGGTAGCCAACGAGAGTCGCGGATACTGCGTCTTGTGGGGCGTGTGTTCCGGTTCCCGCGCCGCGCTGCTCGTGTCGTTCGCAAGCGCCCGCGACTGACTCTTCTCCTGACCCTTCTTCTCGTTGCTGGCGCGACTATCGGCGTGTGGAGATACTCGGTTCACCTGTGGCGCGAGGCTCAGGTGGCGCTCAAGGAAGATCGCCCACAGGAGGCCCGCGCGCGACTCGAATTCTGTCTGCGTGTCTGGCCGCGAAGTCCAGAGGTTCATCTTGCCATCGCCAGAGCCGCCCGACTGATGGGCGATTTCCCGGCCGCGGAAGCGTATCTGAATCGGTGCATCGAACTGCAGGGGGGGGCGAGCGAGGCCGTCCAGTTGGAGTTTCTCCTGATGCGAGTCCAGGCGGGTGAAGTGGATGACCGCGGGCCGGTCAGTGTGCTCTTCCACGCTGTCGAGAATGGGCATCCGGAAGCTTCAATCATCCTGGAAACGATTGCCAAGGCTTACCTTGTCCGACTTCGGTATCGGCCGGCTTACGACTGCCTGAATCTCTGGATCGAGATCGAACCTCAGAACCCCAAACCTTACTACTGGCGCGGATGGACACTGGAGCGCATCAACAACCCCAAGGCCGCGAAGGCGGATTACGACCGGGCGCTGGAACTCGATCCCGACATGCTCCTGGCCCGGCTCCGGGTGGCCGAGATGCACCTGCACGACAAGCAGGCTCCCGAAGCCTACCCACATCTCGAACGACTGTACAAACAGGCTCCCAACGATCCGCGCGTCCAGGCTCGGATGGGAATGTGCTTGTTCCTCATGGGCCGCCCGGAAGCACGCCAACTGATGGAATCGGCGGTCATCGAACTTCCCAATGACGCCTCACTCCTCATTGCTCTTGCCACTCTCGACATTCAGCAAGGACGCGGGGCGGATGCAGAACACCGGTTGCGCATCGTGTTGGCAGACGATCCGGCCGACACCGAGGCTCTCTTCGTCCTCGCCTCCGCCCTTCAACTGCAAGATCGAACCGCGGAAGCCTCCGTGGTGCTGGCCGATTACGAAAAGAAGCGCAAGCTGGTTGATCGGATTAACGCGCTCCTCAAGGATGTCGCGGACAGCCCGACGGCCGGGGCCGATGACTACGCGGAACTCGGACAGTTCTTTTCCAGATCGGCCGGGACAAACTTGCAATCTACTGGTTGGACCGGGCGCTGGAAAAAGACGGAACGAACCAGGCTGCCCACACCGCGCTGGCCGCGTACTACGAGCGCAAAGGGGACACGGCCAAGGCGGAAGTTCACCGCCGACAGATTCGCTCGCCCACTCCTGAGAGCAAGAAGCCGTGACTGATTCTCCGTTGATCGCCGGGAGTGTTTGAAGCCTTCAGAGGTTTCCATTGGAGCCGCGGCTTGAGCCGGTTCTGAAAAGCGCTACTCCAACTCAAAACCAAGATTCAACAAACAGTGCAAGCGCTGGGAAACACTCATGAGTCGCCGGATCGTGATGCTGTTGACGATTGTGGTTGCTGGCGGGTTGGCCGCAGCGCTTGCGTCTTTGGGATGCAGCGACAAGCAGACGCCAGCGGACCCACTTGTTGCCGAATTGCCACCCGACCCCGATCTGACGGGCCCGGACTTCTTCCAGGACGTGACCGCCTCCGCGGGCATCGACTTCACCTATCGCAACGGTGAAGAGGTTCCTCATCTGGCAATTCTGGAGTCGCTCGGTGGAGGAGGGGCTGTCCTCGACTTCAATGGAGACGGATTGCTCGATGTGTTTTTCGTCGGTGGAGGGCACTACGGCGGTTCGGATAACAAACAGATTCTCGGCTACCCGTGTCGACTGTACCGCAATGAGGGGAACTGGAAGTTTGCGGATGTGACCGCGCTCGTGGGGATGGAGAAACTCGCGGGCGGCAAACCGTGGTTCTACACTCACGCCGCGGCTGTTGGCGACTACGACCGAGACGGCTGGCCCGATCTACTCGTAACTGGCTGGGGCCGGATCGCGCTGTTCCACAACGAAACCGACGGCAAGGCCGGTCGGCGGTTCGTGGATGTGTCCGAAGCTGCCGGTCTGGAGCAGGGAATCACCTGGGCGACGAGCGCCGCGTTCGCGGACTTCGACGGCGACAGTTTTTGCGATTTATTCGTGTGCCAGTATGTGAACTGGTCGTTCGCCAATCACCCGGCGTGCAACTACGACGGCAAGACGCCTGACGTTTGCCCACCGAAGAAATTCAGCGGATTGCAAAGCAAGGTGTATCGCAACACCGGGACCGGCAAGTTCGTTGATGTCAGCGACGAGGCGAAGATTCACAAGGGTGGCGAGGGCGCGAGCAAGGCTCTGGGCGTGGTGGTCGTCGATGTCAATTTCGATGGCAAGCCAGATGTGTATGTCGCCAACGACACGGTCGCGAACTTCCTCTATGTGAACAGGTCCACCAGGGGAAAGATTGTCTTTGAGGAACAGGGAATGCTGGCGACAGTCGCGCTCGATGGCGGTGGATCGCCCAACGGCAGCATGGGAGTGGACGCGGGCGACCCGGAAGGCACGGGCAAACCGGCTCTGTGGGTAACGAACTACGAGAACGAGTTCCACGCCCTGTACCGCAACCGTTCGTCGGGCGACAAGGTCTCGTTCGTGTTCGCGACGCAGGCGACGGGCATCGGGGCGATTGGGCAGAAGTTCGTCGGCTGGGGAACCGGATTCGGAGACTTCGACCTGGACGGCTGGGAAGACATCTTCATCACGAACTCTCACGCGATCCGTTTCCCGACCGGCACCACGCGTCTCCAACGGCCGGTGCTGTTCCTCAACCGTGGCGGCAAGTTCAAGGACATCACCAAACGCGGCGGACCGTACTTCCATCATCCGGTCGAGGGAGCGCGCCCGCACATGGGCCGCGGAGCGATGCTGGCCGACCTGGACAACGATGGACGAATCGACCTCGTCGTTTGCCACATGAATGAGCCGGCAAGCGTCCTTCGCAACGTGTTGCCGACCGATCAGCACTGGCTGGGAATCGAACTGGTCGGCGAGGGGAACGCGGATGTGGTCGGTGCGCGCATCACAATTGAAGCTGGTGGCCGCACGCAGAGCCGCTTCGCCAAGGGCGGAGGAAGTTACGCCTCGTCTCCAGACCGCCGACACGTCTTCGGCCTGGGAACAGCGAACAAGATTGCCAAGCTTACCGTGACCTGGGCGAACGGCTCACCGCCCCAGGAATGGACGGATGTGCCGATTGATCGCTACCATGTCGTGACGCAAGGGAAGAAGGAACTCGGCACTCCGCG
>JAKEEV010001335.1 GCA_022616395.1 Planctomycetia bacterium
AGGCGTTACTCGGCTCCGATGAACTGCGCGATCTGGCGACACGGTTTGGAGTCGTGGTTGGTCAGTTGGAGTATCTCCAACAACTCGTTGGTGCGGCCAAGTCTCTCATCGCCGGTCCGGGTGGTCGAGTCGTATCAGCCGAGTCGCAACAGCAGTCGTTCGCCGCGGCGCTGGCGGTGCATTTCTTCCACTGGCTTCGCAAACAGGTTCTCGAAGTGTGCGAACGATTGCCCGCGACAGGATTGAAATACGACGCGATCCCTGTTCGGCTCACGGTCCCCGCATTCGCCCTTGAGAACGGCACCGAAGCCAACTCCGGCTGCAAGGTTCTCCGCGATGCGCTCGATCGCACCGGCTGGCCCATTCACCCGACGCGCCCGCTGGTGTCCGAACCCTACTCGAACGCAATCGGCGTCCTCACACAGGGTTCAAATGTCCTTCGCAGCAGCGTTCGCATCGGAGATATGTTCGGCAAAGGTGCATTCATGACCGTCATGCGAGACGCGACCCACCACCCGATCTACCGGGCCCTGGTGATTGATGTCGGCGCGTTCACCACCGACTTCGCGGCCGTGACGCTGAAGCCCGAAGGCGACAATACCTCTGATCCCGACGCCGATATTTCAGTCGCGCAGCAGTCGGTTCCGCTGGGAATCAGCAATCTCGACACAGCGGTCGCTGAGGCTCTGCCGAAGGATCAAACATGGTGGCTCAATCGGCCGCTCGACCTGGAAGACTTTCAAGTCGCGGTCTACACCGAGGGAAAGGGATTCAGTCGGCCTGAGCGGGGTGTGGTTGGGGGACCAGCGCACGCCGAACTGATTCACGCCTGCCTAACACAATTTGGGAAACAACTCACTGCGGAAACCTCACAGTTCGTTGCAACGCTCCCATCGTTGCCATCCGGTGCGCTCCAGGAACTGATTCTGACCGGAGGCGGAAGCAACATCCCGACGATTCGTGAAGCACTTCAAACTTCCGCGCAAAGTAACGGACAGACGTACTTCAAGATCTACGCCCCCGCATTAAAGAAGATCACCGGCGGGCCGCGGACAGAGAAGCTTGACACAAGTTTCACTCGCGGTGGGAGCGCCTTGGGTGGTGCGAGCATATACTTTGAGAAGGACTATTACTAACTCGCACCACGGACGGACCGGTGAACTTTCTCGCACACCTCCACTTGGCCGATGGCGACTCGGGCGACATGCTTGGC
>JAKEEV010000229.1 GCA_022616395.1 Planctomycetia bacterium
ATGGCCACAAAAAAGCACAAAGGGCACAAAAGAAATCAGAAGAGAAGTTCAGAGATCAGAAGACAGAGGACAGAAAACAGAACTTGACGCCTTCTCCTTTCTGTTCTCTGTCTTTGGTTTCTTTTGTGCGTTTTGTGCTTTTTTGTGGCCATTCTGTCTTCTCTGAATCGTGTCTTTCTTCTGCGTTCATCGTGCGGCTTCTCTGCGTCTTTCCAATGTTCCGAACTTGAATTGCATCTGAACATTTCTGTCAGTAGCCCGTAATCTGTTCCGGTCGAAGTGGTAGAATGGTCCGTACCTCTGCGGCCGGTTGCACGGATGGGGCGAACCGGTTGGCATTTGCGTTGCGGTGTGGTGAAATAACTTCATGAAGCTGCTCACTTCGGTTTTCCCGCGAACTTGGCGAGTGCTGCCCGCGAGTTGCTGGTTTACGCTGGCGGTGTGCGGGTTTCTGATTGGCCTGGAAGTGCTGGGCCGGTTCGCCACCTCTGACTTTCATGATGCTCTTGCCGCCTTTGCGCTGGTCGGGGTTGGGTTAACTATTGCCATTCGGCATCGGAAGCAGCCGCTGTCGTGGGTGTCGCGTGTGGTCGCGTTTGCCCGGCGTGTGGTGAAGTGGGTTGCGTGGTTGCGCTACGATCACGGAATCGACCTGCGCGGCACGCCTCCACTTCCGCGAAGAACTCCACCGGTGATCTTCCTCTTGGCCGCGATTCTTCTTGGCTGGTGTGGTTTGGCGGTCGGCGCGTGGATCGCATTCCCGACAGGTTGGCGGATCGTTTCCTTCTACTCGTCGTACACGCTCTATCTTGTCTTCCTTCTTGCGCTGTGGGGTTTGCTGTTGGCGATCACCTTTGTCGGGGTGGTCGTCCCGGTTGCGGCTCTTGATCGTCGGTTGCGGAACTGGGTCGGAGACACGGACCGTCGAGGGGCGGAACTGGCCGCCGTGGTCGGTTACCTCGTACTCGCATCGTCGGTCGCGTCCGTGGTGCCACCGGTGTACGTGATCTGGTTGTGCGCGGGCGTCGTGGTGCTCGCGTGGTTGGCGTATTTACCAAAGGGGAAGGACAGCGCTGCACTTCTGTGGCGACCGGCACCGGACAAGCCCGTGTACGCGATCCCGTTGCACCGGGCGCTGGCGGTCATCATTGGACTCTCAGCGCTTCTTGCGCTTGCGTTACTCCTCACGGCTTGCGGTGCTCGGCTGTTCGATGTTCCTCATGCTGCCGACGCGATGCCGGTGACAGAGTTTCTTGGCTCGGTGGCCGCGTGGTTGATGCCGGGTTTACTCATTGTGGTCGCGGGGAAGTTGTGGGCATCGCGCAGAAGCGACCCCGCTCGCCGAACCGATCCCACGCTGCACATCGCTGGCCCGGATCGGCTCGCGATTCGGCGAGCAGCACGTTTGGTTCGTCGATGGGGCTGGAAAGTCCGCACCGCGCCCGCCGCGCGCGAACCGGGCCAGGTCGGAATAGAACTCGTGGAACCCGCTCAGTCCGAAGCCACCGAATTCGATCCTCGCTGGCCGTTGAAGGTGAGCATCGCCGATCTTGAAGCCGGCGTGGTGAAGGAACGGCTCGACCGACGAGACGAGATCAAGGTTCGTCGGCAACTCTTCCGCGGATTGCAGAAGCTCTTCAAGCGCGCGTGTGCGTTCAAGGGACCGGCGGGCGGTGGGTTCTGGCTGGCACCTCACTGGTGGTTTGTGGAGGGCGTTGGCCGTGAGGATGCGGACTCCGCCGCGGATGATGCTCCTCCGCTGGTCGGCCCACCGTATCACCGCATCCTTCCTCCGCGCGCTCGTCAGCACGCTCACGCTGTGTTGCGCGCGACGCAGGTGGACATGATCTTCGTGGAGGACGGGGTCACTTACAAAAACCTGGAACGCGCTCTGCGCGTGCTGACGGAACTCTTCGATGTACACGGCGGGCAGAAGCGCGCGGAGGAGTTGCACTTCCGCGGCATTCCGAAGGTGAAGGTGATGATCCACGAGTACGAGCCGGGCAACCCGTTCCACTCGGACCTGTATCCAGAGCCGAAGTTCGACGACCTCTCGCGCGTGCGAGTGCTGCACATCTTCCGCGACCGCGGCGGCCATGAGGAGCTAATCGAGCCTCCATTCGACTACTCGTCTTCACCCGCCCCCGTTGGCGCGCTGGGGTGACTTTCGCAGTGAGGCACGGACATGCCCGTTCACAACTGGACGAAGGTGGACGCCGGTATCTTCCACGCGTTCCACCACATTTGGATTACGGCGATTCACGGCACGGTCAGTAGCCTGCTGCCACCGAGCTACTACTGCCTTCCGGAACAGGTCGCCGGTGTTGGCAATCCGGATGTATTGACTCTGCAATTCACTTCGCCACCGAACTCGGTGCCAACACCAAATGGCAATGGCCCCCAGAAATCGGGCGAATCCGGTGGGGTCGCGGTCATCACCGCACCGCCGAAGGTCCATTTCACCGCGCGTTCCGAAGCCGTTGCTCGCAAGCCCAAGTCCATCGTCGTGCGACACGTGACCGGGCACCGCGTCGTTGCCATCATCGAAGTGGTTTCACCCAACAACAAGGCGAGCGAGGCCGCGTTGAAGTCGATGGCGGAGAAAGCCGCCAACTTCCTCCGCTCCGGCGTTCACCTGTTGTTTCTCGATCTGTTCCCGCCCTCCGCACGCGATCCCAACGGGATTCACCCCGTCATCTGGTCGCAAATTGAAGAGCAGCCGTTCACGCTTCCATCCGACAAGCCGCTGACACTCGTCGCGTATTCGGCCGGTCTCGTTCTTGAGGCATTCATCAATACAGTCGCGGTCGGCGATCCATTGCCGGACATGCCACTGTTCCTCACTCCCGACGCGCACATTCCAGTTCCACTCGAAGACACCTACAGCGAGGCGTGGGCGAAGATACCCTCTCCCTGGCGTGAAGTGCTCCAACCGCCACCGACCGCGACTTCCTGAAAACACAAAAACCGGCTTGAGCCGGTCGATAGGGGATCGCACTCTCTTGCTGATTCAGTTCACGCGGCGGTCGAAGTTGAACTCTGCCTTCAACTCCCGTGGTGTGTTGCATTTCTTTCGGATATGTTGGAGTTCAACCAATTGTGGAGTCAACCAATGTCTGAATCAATGTTGATTGAACTTCAGGTGCCGGGTGATCTCGCTCGATTTGCACTGCCGCCGGGCGTTCAATCTCGGCTTCAGGAACTTCTGGATAAACAGGATCAGGGGAAACCACTTACCGAAGCTGAACGAAGCGAAGCCGAAGGGCTTGTCAATCTCGCCGAATTTCTATCGCTGCTCAAGATGCGTGCCGAGCGAGCCGCCGGATGAGTAGTTACATCCCCGTTGCCCTCGCCCGCCAAACCGTTGAGCGAGCTGGGAATCGATGCGAATACTGTGGCCTGTTGCAACTCGGACAGGAAGCAACCTTCCACGTCGATCACGTCCAACCTGTCGCGGCTGGCGGGGCAACCGTCCTTGAGAACCTCACATTGGCGTGCGTCTCGTGTTCGCTCAAAAAAGGCGCACGCCAGACTGGAACAGATCCTGATACCGATCAACAAACACCACTCTTCAATCCTCGTACTGATCGCTGGGACGATCACATGGAGTGGGATGGAGTTCGCGCTGTTGGTTTGACACCTACTGGTCGAGCGACAATCGCTGCGCTGGACATGAACCGGCCCTTGATTCTGGCAATCCGCGAAGAAGAGACGGAACGTGGACGCCATCCACCTCCTTCAGTCGAATCCTGAAAACACAAAAACCGGCTTGAGCCGGTTGGAGGGAATCTCGCTCTGTTCGTCGATCAAATCAGTTTACGCGGCGGTCGAAGTCGGGGATTTGCGTGAACGCGACTCGCGTCGGGGCCGCGTCTCGCATGCCGAACATCGCGCCGAGATAGACCACACTTGCGCCGAACTCCGCGTTCACTTCATCCATTGCAGCAGAGATGTCTTCCGCCTGACGGTCTTCGTCGAAGAGCGATGGAGTCGCGCTCCGAGCTGGGATCAGGTCGCTGAGCACCGTTCCCACCTTGAACGGCGTGCGATTGCGAACGCGAAACTCCCACAACTTCGTCGCGGCTGACACGAACGACTGCGTGTCCTGACATCGAGGCACGCGGACGCTCTCTTCCCACCACACGGACTTCCCCGGCTCATCTCCCAGGAAGCTCGCGCCTACCGACACGGCCCCGGCCCAGTATTTGATCTTCCGCAAGCGCGCCGCGGCCTTGTGAACAAGCCTCATCAATACGCCATACGCTCCTTCATCGGTGCGCAACGCCGGTGGCAGAATGTGCGAGTGGCTGATCGTCTGCCGGCGCGTGGGCGTATCGGGCACGTCTTCACCGTGGAGTAAGCGATACCATCTCTCACCGCAAAGTTTGCTCCCCCACACATCGGAGAGTGTTTTCTTGGGTGCCTGACAGAACTGCTCGACGGTGAAGATGCCGTAGAGCTTGAGTCGCTTCTCCATTCGCGGACCGACACCGGGGAAGTCAGTGAGTTGCAGCCGGTGGAGAGCCTGAGGAAGCTCCGAGTCGGCAAGTACGGTGAGGCCATCGGGCTTCTGCATGTCGGCCGCGACCTTCGCGAGCATCACGTTCGGCCCGATGCCGATGGAACATCGCATGTAATCGCCCGCAAGCCCGCGAATGGCTGTTTTGATTCTGCGGGCGGTATCGGCTGCGACTTCGGGTTTTCGCTCGTCTCCGACCAACCGACATGCCATTTCGTCGATGGACATGACACTTTCAACCGGCACGACGCTTCGCGTGGCCGCGACGATGCGGTTGTGCATGATGACGTATCGGCGATGGTTGGCGACCTTGAAGATGATTCGCGGGCAGAGTTTGCGGGCTTCCCACACGGGTGTTCCGGTCTTGATGCCGAACGCCTTGGCCTCGTAGCTGGCGGCGATGCACGCGGTGGTCTGGGCGTCGGTGGGGATGACCGCGAGCGGCTTGTTTTGCAGGGTCGGGTCGTCCTGCTGTTCGACGGACGCGAAGAAGGAGTTCATGTCGATGAACATGTGTCGGAGCGGCACGGGACGACCTCCGCGAGCGACCTGTTCCGAGCCTGAACAAGTCTATCTATACACTAGTACACTATTCTTCTGGGAACGCAACCGCAATTCGGGGAAATGTGCGGGAAAGTGGGAGTAGAGGGGCCATCGCAAGCGGAGAATGGAGGCAAAAACCACGACCGATGTGCGAAGGCAACGTGGTGCGGAATCGTACCTTGCAGCGATCGAGTGCGTCTTGTTGGTGCGATGACCAGATTAGGGGATTGTTTGTTGAAGTCCGGAGTGCGCGCTGTCATCCAACGTGATTCGCTCTGGATGAGCGAGCAGTTGGGTAAATACGGCCAAGCAGATGCCACCAGGATTACGCACCGAGGGGTAGCGAATCGCGTGATAAAGAGCGTGATTGAAGACTTCCTGACCCAAACTTTGCGTTGGGGAAAGAACGCCTTGAGCTTGGTATGACACCCAAATGCCTTGAATCTCAGTCAGGGTAGTTCCCAAAACTGCGCGGACTTCGGGTAACGTCAGATCGAGGATGGGCATCAGACCAAACTCAGCCCCAACGCAAAGAATGGCCGTGACTGGTGGGCGGGCAGTGTGAGGCTGATCTTGTGTCCTCCGTAACTCCTCCCAATTGGCTTCGTAGTAGGCAGTGGCCGGGTCTTCAGCAAGATACAGCGTGCGCGGCCCGGTATTTTGGGGAGTGAATCTAGCACCAGTAGACACAGAAGCTTGGTCAAACAGCGGGATGAGGGGCTTTCCTCTTGGCTTTTTCAGATACTTCAGGTTGACTGCTCGGAAGAGCCTCGTCCGGTACTCCCGGGGTGGGATGCGAGCCAAAGCGGTTCGCAACGCGGGCGGTGGGAGCATCAGCCAAACCCTCCTTGCTGGTAAGCTTTGAGGTAGATTTCGAGCGCCGCTGGCCCGTGTTCTTCGTTCAAGAGGTCGGCTGGCCGCTTCCAACCAAGGGCTGGATTGGGACTGTCAAGCCAAGGCTGAACTGCTTCCTCCGTTCCGAAGATCTGCCGGAGGAGTTGATGAACTCGGCGTTGAGCTTCTGGTAAAGATGGTTCACCTGCCTTCCGACCGGTGACCCCAAATCGCTTGTTCAATTCCATGAGTCGCTCAGCAGACGAAGGGTCTGTGGCAACCCTCCAAAGCGGGCCAAGTGGGCCATTATGCGTTAGATCAATATCGCCCCGGTCTGGATCGAGTTGGGAAAGAAGAGATAGATCGTAGCTGATTCCTTTCGCGACCGCAGTTTCATGCGAACCGTGCGATCCATCGTAGCCAGATCGGGCAACTAACCGATCAACTCGGCGGCTGGCCTCAATCGTTGCGCTGACTGCGGTAGTTGCATGGCTGAGAGGAGGTCTTCCGGCAACAACTTCCGCTGCTGCTGTGAAAGACGAAAGCGCAGCACCTGCCAAGTACTGGAATAACTCGCGTTCTTCGTCCCCAAGCAGTCGAGGGAGGTTGATCGCTCGGGGGACGGAAAGAATCGAGGAGCGAGTTCCGGGTGCATTCCGGGCGAGTTTCTCGGCAAGCCAAAGGGCTCGCATCGCTTCGACTGTACGCAATTCTGAGAAAAGGTCTTGGAAATAATCGATTCGCCGTGCTGCGCGAACTGCAAACTCCACCATTACCCACGGCGAGTAGCGGCTCAACACTTGGGCGGTAGGTGGGACATATGCTTGAGAGGTGGCAGTGCGCCCCGCGTCCTCGGTGATAGCTGAACCAAGCGCCGGAAGCAATGGGCCAAAGACTCCTCGTAACCATCCCACGATGGACGATTGGTTGGGTTCGTCAATGCGATGTGTTCGTCTTAACAGATTGGCGTCTGCCTGCACCAAAGGCGCGATTTCAGGTGCAACTTGCGTAGCAGCAATTACCGCCCGCTCTGCCGCATGAGCGACAAACCCAGGTCGATCCTCCTTACTCACCTTTGAGTCTTCCAGATTTATCCTCGCGTCCCAAGCGAATTGGAGTGCAAGGAGAACCGGATTGTTGCTGTAAACGCGATGCCCTCGCAGCATATTCAAGGGACCAGTCCAAACTTGGTCGGGATCGATTGGGCGGTGTTCGATGGGGAAGGGACCACTGAGATAACTGGAGATTTCAAGTTCTTCGCGGAAATCTGTGTCTTTCCAAGGTACGTGAATTGGGAAATAGATTCGCCTCGCAGTTCGAATAGCGAATGCGACCACCCCAGACAGAGGAAGTTTGCTCAGTTCGTCACGGCTAGGTAGTTCCAGATCGGTTGCCATGTGTTGTTCGCCAATCGCGACTGAAGCTCTGTGAGCCCGACAATAGTCTACCAAGAGACAAGACCTGATTGAAGGTACGCTTACCTTCGCGTCGACCGGATGTCCCAACCAGATAACCACAAAGCCGTGCGTCATTGGACGCCGAGCGTGCAGTTTGAAGCCAAACACCAGTCGGTTGGGGCAGATTGTTACAGGGCACGCCTGCGAAAAGACGCGACACATTAGATACTTGACTTTTGTACATTATCACTCATACTTGTAGTTGGCACTTCCAATACGGAGGCGGAGTGAAGCCTCCGAACGCCGATCGTGCGCGCCGGTTCGCGACCGCGCAACGGTCACGTCGCGAGTCTGATAAGGGCCACCCCTGGCCTTAATCAACACCTGCAATTTCCAGCAAAAACGCGCCATTAAGGCCACATGGCCAACACCGAAAACTCACCAAAGCCCAGAAATCACGGCAAAAAGAGAGAGCACCAAAAACCAGGGGGGGTAGGGGGGGTATCCAATGGCAGCCGGACTTTGTGAACCTCGCACTTCCTTGTATCCTCAACCTGACAACCCCAGTGGGTCGGCCCCGTCTCATAACGGTATCCCGATCATGCCTCAGAAGGTCTACATCGAAACCGTCGGCTGTCAGATGAACGTGCTCGATAGCGAACTCGTCATCGGCGCACTGCGCAAGCACGGCTATTCACTTACCGATTCGCCAAACGAAGCCGATGTGCTTCTCTTCAACACCTGCTCGGTGCGCGAACACGCGGAGGAGAAGACGTTCTCCGCGCTCGGTCGCGTGCGGAACGTGAAACGCGCCAACCCGGACGCGGTGATTGGCGTGCTTGGCTGCATGGCTCAGAAGGATCAGGAACTGATCCGCAAGCGTGCTCCGTATGTGGACATGATCGTCGGCACGGGTCAACTCGGTGCGGTGCCTCAGTTGGTCGAGAAGGTGCGAGCCACACGCGAGCCGCAGTTAGCCGTGAGTCTCGGCCGCACGGATGCCGGGCGGGACGAAGTCGAGGCGAGCTTCGTCAGCTACGACCCCGCACGCGATCCTTCGATGCGCCCGACGCCGTTTCAGGCGTATGTCCGCATTCAAATCGGCTGCGACAAGTTCTGTACATACTGCGTGGTGCCCAGCACTCGCGGTCCGGAGCAGAGCCGCCCGCCGGTACACATCTGGAACGAAGTTCGGCAACTGGTCGATCAGGGCTGCAAGGAAGTCACGCTCATCGGTCAGACCGTGAACAGCTATATCCACGAGTCCGGCGACAAGCGAACGCGCCTCTCCGATCTCATTGCCGGGATGCACGATTCGCCGGGGCTTGAACGCATCAAGTTCGTGACGAATTACCCCAAGGACATGACCGACGACCTCCTTCACGCGGTTCGCGAACTGCCGAAGGTGGTGAAGTATCTGCACGTGCCGGTTCAATCCGGCTGCGACGAAGTGCTGAAGCGCATGAAGCGGAACTACACCGCGTCTTACTATATGGACATGCTGGCGCGTTCGCGTGAACTCGTTCCGGGCGTGTCCGTAAGTTCAGACTTCATCGTTGGCTTCTGCGGGGAGACGGAAGAGAGTTTCCAGAAGTCGATGGACTTGGTTCGCGAGGCGAAGTTCAAGAACTCCTTCATCTTCAAGTACAGCGAACGAAGCGGCACGAAGGCCGCGGAGCGATTCGCAGACGACATCCCCGAAGACGTAAAGAAGCGCAGAAACAACGACCTGCTCGCGGTGCAGAACGAGAACAGCCGAGCCGACCACCGCGCGCAAGTGGGCAAAGTTGTCGAAGTGCTAGTTGAAGGGCCAAGCCGCCTCGGAAGCAAAACGAGCCGCGACCGCGAGGGAGCGGGTATCCTTCAACTCACCGGCCGAAGCATGGCGGACCACATCGTCGTGTTCGATGGCACGGAACGACTCATCGGCCACACGGTCCGCGTTGCAATCAACGACGCGTCGCCGTTCACGCTGTATGGGAACGTGCTCACAGACGAAGTGGTGGGGGCTGACCTGAGCCGCGAACCGCACGTATACACGTCACCAGTTCGCCCCGATCGCTTCTCTCTTCCGCTCGTGTAAGCGGACAACGTAGAATGTGTCGCGACCGCGAACCGCCGGAGCGTGTCGCCCGTGAAAGTGTACCGCGTGATGAAAGTCGATGCCGACGGCAAGCCGCTGGTCGGCACACGCGGGAGTATGCTTGGCGTTCGTCCGACAGACCCAAGCACGACAAACCCCCGACCCGTGTTCGATTTCACGGCGGTGAATGATACAGATCTCGTCCAACCGGGCGAGGGACTGTCAACTTCCCCCGATCCCAATTCGCGCCGACCCCGTCGCGGCGAAGCCGTCTTCGAGATCGAAACGGACGATCTCGGCCCAGAGTTGAGTTCCCACGAAGATCATCCAGGCCACGTCCTGCTGGAACCGGCCAAGGCGATGTCTCTTGGCGAATATCAGCAGGCATTGGCCGATACGCGCGACCTGTGGCGGCGGGTATAATTGGTGAGGTGGATTATGCTGACACTCGATGCTGTTCGTGCCGCTGTCCTCTCCGATCAGCCGTGGACGCGGCTTGACGAATTGGTGCGCGCCGAGATGGCTGCCGGTCGCAAGGTGAAAGAGATCTACGAAGACTTGGCTGGCATGGCGGACGAAATTGATAACCTGCCCGGCTTGTCCGACGACGGTTCGGATGCCTTCGGAGACACACTCGACGCTCTCACCGGAATGTGTCACCGCGATTGCCAGTACAAAGATCCGCCGGAGAAGCTGCCGATCGAAGAAGACCTCACTGGTCGGATGCCGGATAGTGAAACGAAACCGGTCGGATGACTCGCGCTCCGATCATTTCCCCTTCCGCTCATGACTGGGGCCAGCGCGGTATCATCACTTCATGGCTTCCCCCGAAGAGACCATTCTGAAAGCCGTGCGGGACGCGGAGCGCGGAAGGCGCAATGTCGCGGCGATTGCATCGCATCTCGGCGTGCAAGCGCAAGAGTTGTTCGCGCCGCTTGCGCGGCTACTTCCGCGAACCGCCGACCCCGACATGGCGCTCAATAACCTGGAGCGTCTGCTCGCAAAGCCCGCGGCCCGCACACTCGTGCCGGGACTACTCGACGGCCGCGCACGAGAACTCGATGCCGTTTTGCAACTGTTCGCCACCTCCCAGTTCTTCGCCGATACGCTCGCGACGTATCCCGACTTCCTCTCCGGAGTGCTTCAAGCTCCACGACGCAATCCCAGCACCGCCGAACTGACCGCGCAGCTCCGCACGGAAGTGGACGCGGGCGGAGAAACCGGCGTGTTGCACGCGTTCCGACGATTCCGAGCACGACACACACTTCGCATCGGCATCAGCGATGTCATTCGCGACCGGCCGCTCGAAGAAATCACCCGCGAGTTGGCAAGACTCGCGGACGCTTCCATTGAAGTTGCTCTTCAACATGCTCTGCGCACCGTGAGCGGACGATTCGGAACCCCGACGACATCAGACGGCGTGCTCGCGAGAGTGACCGCACTCGCCTTCGGCAAGCTCGGCGGAGACGAACTGAACTATTCCAGCGACATTGATCTGATGTTCGTCTACGACGCGGATGGCGAAACCACCGGTCGGCGGTCGGGTGTGAGCAACGCGGAGTTCTTCTCTCGTGTTGTCAGCGAAGTGGTGCGCTTGCTCTCGGCACACACCGACCACGGACAGGCGTATCGCGTGGACCTGCGACTGCGTCCCGAAGGCAATCGCGGGCCGCTCGCTCGCAGTTTGGCCAGCACACTGAGTTACTACGACACGATGGGCCGCACCTGGGAACGGCAGGCGCTCATCAAGCTTCGGCACGTCGCTGGCGACTCGTCACTCGCGCGGGATTTCCTCACTAGCATTGAGCCGTTCATTTACCGCAAGTATTTCAGTTTCGCCGAAATCAACGAAGTGAAGGCGCTCAAGCGGCAGATGGAAACGAAGTCGCAGCGGGCGGATGCGAACGAAGCGGACTTCCCGCACGACGTAAAGGCAGGTCGCGGAGGTATTCGAGACATCGAATACACCGTGCAGTTCCTTCAACTCTTAAACGGCGGTGATCTGCCCGCGGTGCGTCAGCGAAACACGTTGCTCGCACTCGAAGCACTGGAGATTGCTGGTTGCCTCAACCCACAAGAGACATACATCCTCGCGGACGCGTACCGCTTCCTGCGTAAGACCGAACACCGACTCCAACTGCTCTTCGACCTGCAAACACACAAGCTCCCAGTCGGCACGGACGAACTGCGGAAGCTGGCTCGAAGAATGGGGTATGCGGAATCCGAGGCGAGCGGGGGGCGTAAGCCCCCTGATGAACAAGACGCAAACCCACACAAGGAAGAATCAGGGGGCTTACGCCCCCCGCTCGTCCAGACCACGCTCGCCCCTCAGAAGCGTTCTCCCCTCGACGAATCCGATCCGCCTCCGCTCGATACACGCGACCTGCTCATTGATCCGCTCGACCGCTTTCTGAAGGACTTGCACGACAAGACCGCGCTTGACCGCACCATCTTGAACCACCTGTTGCACCAGTCGTTCCAGGGCGAAAGCGCGCAGTCGGAACCGGAAGCGGACCTGATTCTTGATCCCGACCCGGACGCGGAGACCGTTCGCGCTGTTCTCGGTCGCTATCCATTCCGCGACGTGCCCAAAGCCTTCGCCAACCTCTCGGCGCTTGCCCGCGAGAGCGTGCCGTTTCTCTCCGCGCGACGATGTCGGCACTTTTTGGCAAGCATCGCTCCGCAACTCCTTCGCGCGGTGGCCGACACGCCCGATCCGGACGAAGCGCTTACCAATCTGGAGCGCGTCAGCGCTTCGCTCGGCGCAAAAGCCGTGTTGTGGGAACTATTCAGCGCGAACCCCGCGACTCTCAAGCTCTACGTCGAACTGTGTGCTGGGAGTCCGTTCCTGTCGGGCCTGCTCATTAACAATCCCGGCATGGTGGATGAATTGCTCGATTCGCTCGTGCTCAATCAACCGCGCACCTCCGACGAATTACATACGGAACTCACCGAACTGCTTCGAGGAGCAACCGACCCCGACCCGATTCTGCACAGCTTCCAGGATAAAGAGTTCCTGCGCATCGGTGTCGGTGATCTTCTTGGCAAAGCCGATGTGCGAGCCACCACCGCGGCGCTCTCCGATGTCGCGGACACCATCTTGAATCAGGTGGTGGAACTGGTGGAGATGGGCGTCCGAACGAAGCTCGGAAATCCAGAGGGGATTAGGCGAACCCCGCCCGCAAGGGCGGTGGGTGGCGTGACCGGACCCACCGCCCTTGCGGGCGGGATTCGCCTCGACTCCTGCCCTTATGTGCTCCTCGGTCTGGGCAAGCTCGGCGGACGCGAGATCAGCTATCACAGCGACCTCGATTTGTTGCTTGTGTATGAAGAGGACGGGACGACTTCGCTGGGCGAATCGAATCGGCTGTACTTCACCGAACTGGCTCAACGCGTCAGCAACACCGTCAGCCGCTATGGGCCAATGGGCCGGCTCTACGAAGTGGACATGCGACTTCGGCCAACGGGCAAGTCGGGAAGTTTGGTGCTTCCGCTGGCGGAGTTTCGCCGGTACTTCGCCAGTTCAGCGTGTCAGTTGTGGGAACGTCAGGCGCTTGCGCGGGCAAGAGTGGTTCGCGGGGAATCGGAATTCGCGGCTGAAGTGATGGACGCGGTTCGCGCTGCGATGCTCGGTCAGTCGTGGTGTGCTCAACTGGTGGATGAAGTGCGCGCAATGCGCCAGAAGCTCGAATCAACCGCCAGTCCGCGGAGTCTGAAACGCGGACGGGGGGGACTTGTGGATGTCGAATTCGTGGTTCAGTTGCTTCAACTGAAGTACGGTCGCACCCACCCGGAAGTCTTGAAGCCGAATGTGTGGGACGCGCTCGATGCGCTGGCGGCTTGCGACTCGCTTCCGGCCGATGAAGCCTCAGCGCTGAGTGCCGGGTACTCATTCTTGCGGTTGGTCGAAGCTCGATTGCGAATTGTGACCGACCGCGCGCTGACGGAAATTCCCGAGAGCGAAGACGACCGCGCGAAGCTCGCCCGCCGACTCGGTTTCGACAGCCCGGAGGCATTTCTCGCGGCCTTCCGCCAAACAACGGCCGACGTCCGCCTCCACTACGACGCGATTACCCTTCGTGAAAGAAAGTAGGGCGCAGAATGCATTGCTCAGTCTCCATCACGGCGACTTCGGCGAGAGGGTTCCTCCGGTGATGTGGAGCGTGAAGGCCACTTCGGTGCGGACGACGCGGTCCTTGATGCCCAATCCAGTCACTGACGAACTGTTGTGCAACTGAACCGCCTCGATGGTCCCCGTCAGCTTCACGGGCATCCCGGCTTTGGCGGTGCGAAGCCAGTCCGTGTTGGATGGGTTAGCGGGGAAACCCGCGTCGAGTTTGCGGGGGAAGGGATCGTTTTCCAGAATGGGTCGGCCCGGTTCGAACGGTTTGCAGACGATGGCGTAGTGCCGCGCTCGGGTGGTCTCCCCTGGGGGTTCTGGCGGGTCCGTCTGGAGACGGTGAGGCAACACGACGCAAGTCTTGTCCGAATTGAGTGAAGCCAACTCGCAGTCCCAGGTAATCGAGCGGCCCTTCATTGTCTCGGCCAGCGCCCGGAATTTTTCGTTCGCTTCCTTCGTCGCTGCTTCATCGCCTGGCTTGACGGACGAATCGATTGCGTTCTTCTGGGAGGCCAGCCATTTGAGAGTGTGTTCCATGCTGTTGTCAGCGAACGCCTGGCCGGGAGGCGTCGAATTGGTGTCTGCACCGCGCTTCCCGCACCCCACCACCAGAGCCAACATCACCAGCATCAGCACAACCCCGCGCATGACGATCACCTCCGAGGAGTAGCATTCACGAGCAACTTGGTCAGCTTGCGAACTGTTCGGGCGAGGGGACTCTATCCTCAACACACGCATGCCGGGAGGGGATCGGAGGGGGAAGCCAAACCAGGCGCGTTGCGAGTCGCAAGCAA
>JAKEEV010001336.1 GCA_022616395.1 Planctomycetia bacterium
AAGTCTTCGGGCTGAGCCTTCAGTTCGGCCGCGTCTGCATACTTCACTTCGGCCCACGGCTTCGGGAAGTTGAAGCTCGTGTAAATCTTCTCCGCGCTGCGCGGAATGAACGGCTTCAGCAGGATGCTCGCGATGCGCAGCGACTGCACCGCGTTAAAGAGCACCCGCTTGGCCTGCTCCTTGTCCGTCTTCACCAGTTTCCACGGTTCCTGCTTTTCGATGTAACCGTTGATTGGTGTCAGCAGATCAACCACGATCTTCTGCAGCGCGAGGTTGTACCGACATGCCTCCACATGTCCACGAACCTCTGTCACGAGTGCCGGGAGGTTGAGATCGGACGAAACCGGCTCCGGGGTCTTTCCCGCAGTTCCCTCGTAGACTCCGCCGAAGTTCTTCCAGACGAGGTTCATGCCACGAGAGAACAGGTTTCCGAGGTTGTTCGCCAACTCCGAGTTGTAGACTTCGACAAACCGCTCAGGGCTGAACTCGCCATCGGACGGAAACGGACACTCGCGCAGGAAGTAGTACCGGAATGACTCCGCAGAGAACTTCTTGATGATCTCCATCGGTTCGGCGAGATACTCCAGGCCGAGTTCCTTGAGTGTTGTCTTCCCGATCTTCACGCGGTCGGCTGCGTCGCTCTTGTCGTCGAGTTTACCACCCGGAAGTTTGAGGTACACAAAGCCGTGGCCGAATACCTCGCGCGGTGCGGCTTCACCAGCCGCCCACAGCATCGCGGGCCACAGCGCGCAGTGGAAGCGAGTGATGTCCTTGCCAATGAAGTGGATGTCTGCGGGCCAATACTTGTCGAACGTGGCTCGGTCGTCGCCGTAGCCGATGCCGGTGATGTACGTCAAGAGCGCGTCGAACCAGACGTAGATGGTGAACCGGTCGTCGAACGGCACACGAATGCCCCAGTCTTCACCGGTGCGCGTGATGTTGACATCGCGCAGCCCTTCGTTCTCGATCAGGCTGATTAGCTCGTTTCGTCGGCTTTCAGGTTGGATGAAGTCGGGATTCTCCTTGTAGTAAGCCAGTAGCCGGTCCTGGAAAGTGGAGAGCTTGAAGAGGTAACAGTCCTCCTCTCGGCGGATCAGCGGCCGGTTGTGGTTTGGGCAAAGGCCGTTATTCTCCTTGTAGTCCTTCTCCGTCTTGAACTCCTCGCACCCCTCGCAGTACCAGCCCTGGTACTTGTCCTTCACGATGTGGCCGTTGTCGTACACCTTCTGGATGAACTTGCGGCAGCACTGCTTGTGTCGCTCGCTGCTCGTCTGGATGAAGGTGTCGTAGCTGATGTCCAGCGCGTCCCAGACTTCGCGGAACTGACGGGCCATGTCGTTGCAATACGCTTGCGTGTCCTGGCCCAACTCCGCGGCGCGCTTGCTGACCTTCACGGTGTTTTCGTCGTTACCCATCAGGAAGAAGACGTCGAACCCCTCCATCCGCCGGTAGCGAGCCTGCACATC
>JAKEEV010000230.1 GCA_022616395.1 Planctomycetia bacterium
CAGAGGACAGAAGACAGAGGGCAGATTGGGTTACGTGGCTTTTCTGCTGTCTGTTGTCTGCTGTCTGTTGTCTGTCTTCTGGCCTCTGGCTTCTGACCTCTGATCTCTGTCTTCTGTCCTCTGAACTTTTGGCATTATCCGCGGCCGATGGGAAACGGGGAATGCCGGCTGATTCGTGCAATTCGTATTGAAATGGCAGAGTGTGCAAAGCGTTCTGATTGCGGGAGATTTGCGGGCGTTTGCGGATTCAGAATTCCCGAAACCAAAGACCGACTTGGCGGGTAGAATACGCCGTACTTAGAGTCGGGTCATTCCTCTGACCCCTTCCCCACCGAAAGGAATGCACACATGATGCGTCTTACCCGCTTCGGGCTGGCGGCCGCGTTCGCCATCGCCCTGGTTGGGCCAAGCGCCCGTGCGGCCGAACCGGACAAACTGCTGCCGGCCGACGCGGACACCGTCGCCTTCGTCAACGTCAAGCAACTGATCGGGTCCGATGTCATCAAGAAATACGCGCTGGAGCAAATCAAGCAGGCGCTGGCCGGTGAGGAAGCCAAGAAGTTCCTCGAAGACCTCGGTCTTGACCCACTGAAGGACATCGACAAGGTGTGGGTCGGGTCGTCTGGCAAAGACCAGAACGACATGAAGGCGCTCATCATCGTTCACGGCAAGTTTGACCCGGAGAAACTCTACAAGGCCGCCGAAGTTGCCGCCAAGAAGGACGGCGACAAGTTCAGTATGATCAAGGACGGCAACAGCACGATGTTCAAGTATCAACCGGAACAGGGGAACCCGGTGTATGGCACCGTGGTGGATGAGACGACCGTGATCGCCGGCACCGACAAGAAGATCATCGCCGCGGCTCTGACCCAGGCCAGCGAGAAGCCGAAGAAGGCTCCGATCAAGCAGGAGTTGGCCGAGTTGGTCAAGAAGATGGACGAGAAGGTGTCGATCTTCGCCGTCTCGATCGTCAAGGGCAAGTTCGATAACGTCAAGCTTCCCGCTCAACTGCCCATCGATCTGTCCGGCTTCGAGAAGGCACTGCCGAAGACCGACACTCTGAGCATCGCGATTCGCGTGACCGCCGACATCAACCTGGAAGTCACCTTCGGCATGAAGGACGACGACGCGGCTGCCGACATGGGAGACGCGATGGCCAAGCTGATCGACGGCGTGAAGGGACTGGTTCCGCTGATCGCGGCCGCTGAACCGCGGGCCAAGCCACTGGTTGACATTGTGAAGACCATCAAGAGCGACGTGAAGGAAAAGAACGTCACCGTCACCGGCAAGATCACCAGCGACGACATCGGCAAGATCATTAACCCCGGCGACTGAGCCGCAAACACCAGAAACGCATCCGACACGGGCGGCGAAAGCTGCCCGTGTTTTTGTTTTCCGTGCCCAGTCTTTTGTCTTTCTCCGTGCCCGTGGTCCATGCCCGGTCTTTGCGGCCAAGCACGAGCGAACAAGGACGAGAAAACGCAAAGGACAGCAATCGGGCACGGGCACGAGAAAGTGCGCCATCAGCTCTTGGTGTTGTCTTCAGACGCAGCGTGGTATCCTATCACGCATGAAAACCACAACCTTCGCGCTCGCTCTCTTTCTCCTCGTGGCCGTTGTTGCGCGACCGGCCGATCCCGCTCCCCTTCCCGGTAAGGCCGTGGACACATCGTTCCTCAAAAAGTTCGCCGAGACTCGGCGCTTCATGCTCGGTCGCCCTCAGAACCCCAAGATCGCCCCCGATGGCAAGACGGTTCTGTTCCTCCGAGCCGAAGCCGACAAGCCGATGTTGAAGCTCTTCGAGTTTGAAATTGCTTCAGGCAAGACGAAGGAACTTCTTGCGCCTGATGCGATCCTCAAGGGCAAGGAGAACCTCACGCCCGAAGAGAAAGCTCGACGCGAGCGAATGAGGCTCTCCGCGGGCGGCTTCGCGGACTTCCACTTCGATAAGGACGGCAAGAACGTGCTGCTTCCGCTCTCGGGTAAGCTCTTCGTCTTCGATCGCGCGACCGCGAAGGTGACTGAGTTGAAAACGGGGGAGGGCGGAGCGCTCGTCGATCCGAAGTGGTCGCCTGACGGGAAGAAGATCGCTTACGTTCGCGGGTTCGATGTGTACGTCTACGATCTCGCCACGCACAAGGAATCGCCTGTCACGAAGGGCGGCACCGCGACAAAGACTCACGGCCTCGCGGAGTTCGTCGCTCAGGAAGAAATGGGCCGCTTCGCCGGTTACTGGTGGTCGCCGGACGGGAAGCACATCGCTTACGAGGAAGCGGACCACACGGGCGTTGAGGTGTGGTATGTCGCGGACCCGCTGAAGCCGGAGCAGAAGCCCAGCGAGCAGTTTTACCCGCGACCCGGCAAGAAGAACGTCAGCGTGCGACTTGGAATCATCCCGATAGAAGGCGGCGAGACGGTGTGGGTGGAGTGGGACACGAAGGAATACGAGTACATGGCCGCGGTACGCTGGGATGAACTCGGCCCGCTCACAATCCAGGTGCAGGATCGCAAGCAACAGAAACTTCTACTTCTGAGTGCCGACACGAAGACCGGAAAGACCAAGAAGTTGCTCGAAGAGAAGGACGCGGCGTGGATCAACCTCGTGCCGGATGTGCCGAAATACAACGGCAACCTCAGCGGGTTCGTGTGGGTCGGTGCCGACAAGGATGGCGAGACGGAAATTCAACTCCGCGAGATGAACGGCGGCTTCCAGAGCGTACTCGTTCCAGCGAAGCAGCGCCCGGAGGCGGTACTTGGAATGCACTCCGCGCGGTTCGACTCGTTCCTCATGTACGCGGGCGGACCGGACCCGACTCAGCGACACATCTACCGACACAAGACCGGCAACTTGCTCGTGAACCCAGAGTCGGACAAAGACACCGCGCTCACTACCGAACCGGGCGTTCACAACGCGGTGTTCGGCAAGTTCACAGGGCCGTATGTGATTACTTCCACCACGATCAAGGCGATGCCCAAGAGCATCGTCTTCAACCGCGAAGGAGCGAAGGCGGGCGAGTTGCCTTCGGTCGCGGTGGAGCCGGAGTTTTCGCCGAACGTGAAGATCGAGAAGGTTGGCGATTACTACACCGCGATTGTGCGTCCGAAGGACTTCGACGCGAAGAAGAAGTACCCGGTGCTACTCGACGTCTACGGCGGGCCGAAGCACCTGCACGTCGTGCAGACGATGCGGAACTGGCTCGTACCGCAGTGGCTCGCGGATCAGGGCTTCATCGTGGTCGCGGTGGACAATCGCGGAACGCCCGGTCGCGGCGCGAAGTGGGAACGCGCGATTTACCAGAAGTTCGGCACCGTTCCACTCGAAGATCAGGTGAAGGGGCTGCAACTGTTGTGCGACAAGTTCCCGGAGTTGGACAAGGATCGCGTGGGCATCGTGGGTTGGTCGTTCGGCGGCTACATGGCCGCGAATGGCGTTCTGCGAAAGCCGGACATCTTCAAAGCGGCAGTCGCGGGCGCGCCGGTGACTGATTGGGAAGACTACGACACACACTACACCGAGCGCTACATGGGCCTCTTACCCGAATCGAAGAAGCAGTACGACGAAGCGAGTCTGATTCCGCTCGCGAAAGACCTGAAGCGTCCGCTGTTGCTCGTCCACGGCACCGCGGACGACAACGTGTACTATCGGCACACGTTGAAGCTCTCCGATGCGCTCTTTCGAGCCGGGAAGGACTTCGAATCGCTCCCTCTGCCCGGAGTCACTCACATGTACACTTCCGACCCGCTCGTGATGGAACGCCTCTGGGCGAAGACGGCGACGTTCTTCAAAACGCATCTCGGAGAACCGAAATGATGACGGAAGAGCAATGGCTGAATGGGTCAGTTCCGGCACTTCTGAGGTACGTTGAAAAGCTGCCCGGAGCGGTTTCCAAATACCGTGGGAATTTGAAGCGGAAGCACATGTTGCTCGTGTGCGCCACCGCGCGGCTTTACTGGCAACGGCTCGGTCCGCGAACACGTGCGGGGATTGAAACAATTGAAGTAGAAGAGGACCGCCGACCGAATCGACCCGAAGAGCGTGGCGGTGTTCAGCCGGACCCAGTGCAGTTTGAACGGTGTCTCTACCAGGACGCCTCATACGCTTCTCTTTCAGTTCAAGCTGACATGTGGGCCCTCTGGACGTTGGTTGTCGAATCGTGGCAGGATTTCCGGTATTCGTTGCAACCACCAGCCGAACCCAGTGGCTGGCGCTCGCTGATCTACGACATCTTCGGCAATCCCTTCCGTCCTGTTTCCTTCTCTGCTTCTTGGCGGACTGACACCGCGTTGTCACTGGTACGTCAGATGTATGAGTCGCGTGACTTCTCCCTGATGCCGATTCTTGCTGATGCACTTCAAGACGCTGGTTGTGACAACGACGACATCCTCAACCACTGCCGAGACTCAAACCAAGTTCACGTTCGCGGATGCTGGGTGGTGGATTTGGTGCTGGGGAAGGAGTGAACCGCGGTTCTTGACCCCGCAGGGGTCGGACTGCGTAGCCCAAGGCAACGCCCTGGGTTCGGGGTGCGACAGGAATTGCAGGCTGAAAGCCTGCGACAAACTCTCTCCCAGGCTTTCAGCCTGGAATGCAAATCCCGCCGCGTACCCAGGGCGTCGCTTCGCTCGCCCTGGGCTACGCTGTCCCAACCCTTCGGGCTGAAGAGAAGAACCGCTGCGGAGCGGCGGGCTACTCTGGTTCCTGCGGGTGCTTGACCTCCTGTTCGACAAGCAATGACGCGAGTTCCGCGTACTTCGCCCCGAATCGGTCGCGACAAAGGCGTTTGAAGCGCTCAAGGGGTGTCCGCGTGGAATTTCCTCCACCAGGAGAAATTTTCCGACTTTTACTTGACTTTTGTTTAGTATTAGACATAAGTATATATAGGATGTGACACGGAAGGCTTTTGGGGGAAGTTCAGTTCCCGTGGAGTCGAAGAGGTGGGCAAACCGGGGCAATCTGCCTTCAAAACAGCCTCGATTCCCGCGCTTCGGAATGGATTTCCTCACAAATCGGGGCTTTCAACACAACACCCACAACACCAGTGATGGGGAAGCGGAAGAGAATGATAAAGGCCACCCCCTACCCTTCGAGAACCCCATGTTTTCAAGGAGTTGCGGGGCATAAAGGCCACCTCTTTGCAACGCAAAGTGACCAAACCCCTCAAATCATGGGGAAAACGAGAAGGAGGCCAACAGCAGGGTGGGTGGGGGCCTCCGGCGTCTGCCAAAAGTCACCGGACGGAGGACGACCCAACTACTTGTCGAACTTCACGGTCTTCGCGCCCTTGTCCGCTCCGTAGACCTTCACGCCCTTGATGCCGGCTGGCGGGTTCTCCCAGGTATCGCTTGCCTTCACCTTCGAGAGAGCCTGAGTCACGATCCCGGTTGGGCGTACCGCCGTCAGTTCGTATTCGTAGATGCCGTCCTTCGGCGCGGTCTTGGTGGGCTTGCGGGTGAGTTTCGCTCCGCTCCATCCACCTGTCGGCACCTGACCCACCGCGGTCACCGTCACCTTCTTCTTGTCCTTGCTGAACTCGTAGGTCACATCGATGATCGTCTTGAGTACCTCGCCCTTCTTCTCTTGCTTCTTCTCGTCGGGCTTCTTGTCCTGGGCAACAGCGACGGTGATCGTCAGGGCACAAGCGACAACCGCGAAGCACGCGGATCGAACAAATCGCAGCATGGGTGCATCTCCGAGGGGGATGGCGAAGCTTACCGGCGCACGCCGGTGCGAAGGCATGATATGACCTGTGGGAGGAAGTGAGGTAACTTGGCTTCCTCAGCGACCGATGATGATCTTGTCGAGAAGCGCATCGACTCGCGGGATCAGTTCGGCCGGCAGAGGGGCGTACTTCATCTCCGCGACGTAAGCCTGTCCGTCGTGGACGACCCAGCGGAGGAATTTCTTCAGTTCCTCGCCCGATTCGCCCTTCTGGTTCTGGAAGACAACCGCCCAGGTGGTGCCACAGATGGGGTAGGAGTCCTTGCCGGGCGCGTTGGTGAGCGTGAACCGCAGATCGGCCGGAATGCCCTCTGCTTCTTTTTCGTTCACCAACTCTTTCAGTTTGCCGGTGGCCGCGGCCGTCACGCTCTCCGGACTTGGAGCGATGAACCGATTCTCCCTGTTCTGAACCAGCGCAACGGGCAGGTTCTCGTCCAGTGCGTAACTGGGTTCGACATATCCGATGGCTCCCACGTTGGCCTTTACCTCACGAGCCACACCCGCGTTCCCTTCAGCCGGTCTACCAATCGGCCACTTGACCGAGTTGTCTCGGTTTGGACCGGCTTTCCACTCACCGCTCACCTTGCAGAGGTAGTCGGTCCAGATAAACGTGGTCCCGCTCCCCTCTTTCCGGTGAACGACCTTGATCTCCAGATCGGGTAATTTCACGCCGGGGTTGTTGTTCGCGATGGCCGGGTGGTTCCACCTGGTGATTTTGCCCAGGTAGATGTCGGCCAGCACGCCGCCCTTAAACTGAAGCGGCTTGTCGACGGTCGGCAAGTTGTAAGTCGCGACTACCGCGCCCATCACAAGCGGAATGTGCAAAACCGGACCGCCCTCACCTTTGGCGACCAGCAACTGCGCCTCGGTCAGATACGCATCAGTTCCGCCGAACATCACGCGCTTGCTCATGAACTCCCGCACTCCCGCGCTCGATCCGCTTTTCGTGTACTGAATCGTCACTCCGGTCTTCTGCTTGTACAGTTCCGCCCAGCGCTGCATCATCGGATCGACGAACGACGACCCTTCGCCGATCAGAACGAGTCCCGACGGAGTGGGGGGAATGGGGTTCGGCGCACTGGGAGTTTGCGGATTGGGGTTCGCAGGGTTGGGCGTGCCAGATTGAGTTGTCTTGTCCCGCGGGCCGGAGAATTGCCAGATTCCGATTCCCGCGGCGATGGCAACAAGAGTGACAAGCCCCGCAACCAGTGGCCAGCGCTTTCGGCGCGCCTGCGCGGGCGCGGAGGCAGAAGGTACTACCGGTGAGGAGACCGGAGTGGGGAGTTGAACCAGCGGGTCAGACGCGTCCGTTTTCCCCGCGGTGACTGCCTTGAGTACATCGCTACCCGATTCGTTCTCAGCGCGCTCAATACGAGACGTTTCCGCAAGCGTGAGTGATGGCGTTGACGGCTCTGGAGCCGTCGCCAGCATCTCCGGCGTTGGTGATGGCGACAACCCGATCAGATACGCGCTCGGCCGTAACTTCGGCATGTGTTCCGGCGAAGGAGGAGGCACGGGACCAACGATCAGAGGCCGAAGTGCTTCGATCAACTCCGCCGGAGTCTGATACCGGTCGGCCGGGTTCTTCTCGATCATCTTCTCCATCACCGACCGCAGTTCGTCGGGCACATCCAGGCGGATCGAGGAGAGTGGCTCCGGCTGCCGCGACTGATGCCACATCAGTTTCTGAGCCGCCGATCCATCTCCGAATGGGAGATTGCCCGTGAGCAGGTAGTAGAGCGTGTGGCCGAGCGAGTAGATGTCCGCTCGAATGTCCGCAGCGCTGGAGTTGTCCGCCTGTTCGGGCGCGATGAAGTCAAGCGTACCAAGCACGCTGCCGGGGTCGAATCGCTGAGTCAGGTTGTGATTGCGTGCCGCGTCCACCTTGAATCGAGCCAGTCCCAGATCGAGAACCTTGATGACTCCGCCGCGATCCAGAAGCAAGTTCCCCGGCTTGATGTCTCGGTGAACCAGTCCGGCCTGATGAGCCGCTTGCAATCCGACCGCAGCCTGGCGAGTGTATTCGGCCGCACGCAGCGGACTGAGCGGGCCGTGTTCGGCGATCAGAGCATGAAGGTTCTTTCCGTCCACGTAGTCCATTACCATGAACGGCACGCCGGCGGCTCGATCGACATCGAAGACGCGCACGATGTTGACGTGGTCGAGAGTCGCGGCCGCGCGGGCTTCACGCAGGAACCGCTCCTCGGCTCCGGGTACGTTCATCCCGGAGAGGTGCAGTAACTTCACCGCCAGCAATTTGTGCAACAGCAGATGTTCGCAGAGAAGCACCTGACCCATCCCGCCCTCACCGATCTGATCGAGAACCTTGTACTTCTCGGTGAGGAAAAACCCGCGAGACTTTCCGCGCAAAAGTTGCCGCGCCTGGAAAGGCGTGAGGAGTCGGTCGCGGACAAGCGCACGAGCCGCATCCGTGGCTGAACTGACCGCGAGCAACTTCCGATAAGTGGTGAGTCGATCCGGCGCAAGCAGCCCGCTTCGCTCAACGAGCGTCAGTAACGCATCGCTGGTCTGCGCGAGAGTCATTTGAGGGCGCCTGGGCGATGGAAAAGAAGGTGATTGAGAGGCGCTACACTCAAAACTATAGCGCTTCGTGGTTGTAAACATGAATATTTCGGGAAGGATCGTCAAGAAGCGGATTTGACTGGGCGCAGTAATAGAACTGGCGATGGATTTGAACCGCTGAGTGAAATGTCCAGAATCAATCACCATTCCAGATGAATGCGTCCGGCCGGGCCGTCGTAAGTGAAGATGAAGGGCAAGAGGAAGTCGCGGCCAAGCGCAGCGGCCGTTCCTTTTGGGTTGATTGGACCGGCCAGTACAGCCAGCGGAAGCCAGACTCGATCTTCCGCATCCGCCAGAGCGACTTCGACAGAGTACACGCCGTGATGACTGACCGTTTCGCGTCCAAGAACGTGCAACCCCGCCTCCGCGACCGGTTCGATGTTCAGAACGTCGATCACTCCGGGATCGAGAACAGTGACACTGGCTCCGGTGTCGAGGTACGCGGGGAACGGTCCGCGCACCGTCGCGAGATCACTCGGAGCGCGCACGAGAACTTTCACCACCGCGCCGCGAGCGCGAATTGGCACGGAGAGTTCAGGCATTTGGCTCTTCCGTGGGTTCATCCGTGGGAATGCCGCTGTCGAACTGCTGGCGGAGTTGCTTGTTCTTGATAGCTTGTTTGGCGCTCGCACCCCGGCGGTGTCTTCGGTCGCCGTCGGTGTGTCGATACTCGCCGGTCTTCGGGTCTGTGTACTTGCTCTTCTTCGCCTTGTTCGGCTTCTTGTCGCGCGCCATGAGTAACGGTTCACGGAGGGAGGATGAAACTGAGAGACACCACGCGGATGGCGGAGGTTCGCATCACTCCGAGACTCGGGCGAAGAGATCCGCCGAGATGAAGATTGGTACACTCGCGAGAAGGGCCATTATTGTCCCATCCGATGGGCGAATATCGACGCGCACGGGCTGGCCGTCTGGTTGGATCAGTCGCAAGGACGCGAAGTAGGTCTCGTTCTGAACAGAATTGATCCCAACGGCTTGAAACGTTGCCCCGAGAGCTTTCACGGTCGCGAGCCAGGCATTGTGAGTCAGCGGACGGGGCGAAGGAAGATGCTTCAGTTGTCGGTCGATAGCAGTCGCCTCGTAGATTCCGATCACGAGCGGGAACGACCGCTTTCCACCAACTTCCCGGAAGACCACAACCTGGTGATCGTCCAACTCCGAAATGATGATGCGGGCCACTTCGAGTTGATACTCCCCGTGTTCGTTGTGTGGTCCGCGCAGCCGGTGGTCGGTCACCTGTTGAAAGTCCATCTCGAAGAGATACTTTTGCGCGCACTCGCTACAGAGGTGACGTTCCTCGTAAGCTGCGGGTCGGAGAAGAACGTCCGTGATGTGCAGAGTTGCTTGCTCCTGACAGCGCTGGCACTTCATGACAGTCTCCGGTAATGGCACTTATCATCCGTCCGGGCGGAAGAACGGGGCGCAGACGATCGAGGAGAGCAGCACGAGCAGGCCAAGCCCGCGGATCGCCCACGCCGGTACCGGTCCGCGCTGACTCAACAAATCGCTGATCGGTTCGGAGTAAAGCACGACCAGGAGCCGCAGAACCAGCCACGGGACAACGAGAGCCGCGGGGAACAGCCGGTGTGTTGCCGCGAACACGACCCCATCGATCAGCCAGAGCGCGAACCCAATGACGACCGGGAGTCGAAGATCGCTGGAGGCATCCGAGAGTGCCCGCCGGATGGCGAAGACCATCCCGACGAGCAACACAGTTGTCGCAAACGCCCGCGAGGGGAACGACACCGGAGCCGGAGGGCCAAGCGGTTGGTCGCCTTTGCTTCGGGATTGCACCAAGTACGTCGGATCACCCTTCAGAAGCACGACCCCAGCACCGACTGCCGTGAGCGCACTCGCGACCACAACTCCCCACACCGCGAACTGGAGTCCACGCTCGAAGGTCATTGCGATTGCGCCCTCGCTACTTCGGCGATTCGCCCCACGCCTTTTTCATTAGCTCGAAGCCGACCGGGTCGTGCTTTGCAAGCTCGTCGCGTGTGAAGGGAGCGAAATCGTTCTTCCCGAAGTAGGCTTCGCTCAGTTCGGCGAAGTATTCAGCCGGATTGATCGCGGCGTAAGCTTTCCGCTTGCCGCCGTGGACGAACGCAACGCTGTCGTAGAGCTTCCGCTCGATGGCCTGCTTGTACGCGGCCGCCAGCGGTGCGTATTTGTCTCCGAGTGTGAGGAAGTGATACGCGTGAGCGAGTTCGTGCAGGATCATCGACGGTTGCGTCTTGCGGGACCACTCGACAAAGTTTTTGAGGTTGTTGATCTCGACGCAGCCGACCTTCTCCGGGTTGTAGCCGTTGGTCTTGAGCCAGCCCTTCGAGACGTGAAACTCCGCGGCCCCGTTCTTCTTCACCTGCCACTCGATCCAGAACTTGACCTTCTTGAGTTGCGCCAGCGGCTTCTCGGGCATCACTTCGCACACCTTCTTCAGTTGACTTTCCAGTTCCTCGAAGGCGATCTTCGCCTCGTCGGGATGCTTCTCGACTTCGGGATTCACGAGCACGATGAAGCCCGCGATCTCGCGTTTCTTGTAGTTCTCGGTTGGCTCAAACGCCCGCGCTTGCGGCGCAGAGAGCAGAAGGAGAATCGCGGAGGCGAAGAAGTGTTTCATGGTGTGGTTGTTGGTGAAGGAATCAACAACAGCATAACTTACGCCACGCGGCGCGGCACGCGCTCTCCTTCACCAGTGCATGACATATCCGCCGTCGACGCTTGAGGTGCTGAGTATAATGTGACGCCCTTAAACACTTCCCTACCGGGTGTCACATGGCTTTGGTTTACAGTTATTGGAGATTTTCCAGCAAACAACAAGCGACCGGGGACTCAAAACGTCGGCAAGTCGAAGAGGGCCAGAAGTGGATTGATAGGAACAAACACACGCTCGCGCCGATGCTACTTGAAGACTTGGGCGTCTCCGCGTTCAAGGGCAAGAACGTCGCCATCGGCGCTCTTGGTCGCTTCCTTGAGGCGGTGAGGGGGGGCGACATTAAACCGGGGTCAATTCTCTTGGTCGAGGCGCTCGACCGTCTGAGCAGGCAGAGCGTCGGCAAAGCGCAAGGGCTGTTCCACGAAATCCTCGAAGCCGGGATCGAGATTGTTTGCCTCTACCCCTACGAGATGCGGTTCAACCGCGACTCGCAGAACGATCTGGTCGGCTTGCTCATTCCGCTCATCGCCTTTCACTTGGCTCACATCGAGAGCGTACAGAAATCGAAGCGCGTGGCCGAACACTGGTCGGAAGTGCGGAAGGACGTTTCGCAGGGGAAATTCGTGGGGAGAAAACTGCCCGCTTGGATTCAGTGGACGGGTAGCGCGTTCGTGTTGAATGAACATGCCGAGACGCTGCGCGGCGCGATCACGCGGGTTCTCGATGGATCAACCGTTGGCAGGGTGCTGAAGTGGCTCAACAGCGAACGGAAGCCGATGGGGTCGAAGTCGCACTGGTCGTGGACTCACCTTCGGCGGGTGTTGACCGGAAGGACGATTCTTGGCGAACGCCAACAGTACCGGCGCACCGAGACGGGACGGGAACCAGTGGGAGAGCCTGCGCTGAACTACTACCCACGCCTGATCGAAGAGGAGACTTGGTACAGGTTGCAACACAAACTCAAGAAGATGAAGCACAACCGGAAGACTGGTTCCGGGAAATTCGTCAACCTGTTCGGAGGGATCGTGTTCAACGGCTTCGACGGTCACTCGATGGTGATGACCGGCTCAAAGACCGCTCGAAAAACGAAAGAGGCGTACCGCGACCGGGTGCTGGTGTCGCTCGGCTGGCATTCGCGCGTGAAGGACGCCTGCGCAATCGGGGCGAACTATCACCACGTCGAGGAGGCTTTCCTTCGCTTCGTTGCCGAACTCGATCCGGCAGATTTTCAGAGCAACGACATCCTCGCGAAAGAACTTCGGGAGAAGGAGGAATCGCTCGCGGGGCTGAACGAGGAGATTGCTGAACTCACGACGACCGGGACGGCAGGCGGAGTGGGCAAGGTGAAGGAATTCATCGACATGCTGAGTAAACTGTCGGCTCGGCGCGATGGGTTGTCTGTGGAGGTCGAGCGCCTGAATGAGCAGGTGGCAGCGAAGGACAGTGTTAGCGAAGCGCAGAGCATATCGGAAATGTTGGCGACCGCGCAGGGTGAAGAGGCTGTCCGCTTGCGTCTCCGCCTGCGAGCGCTCATTCGCGATGTCGTTGAAAAGATCACGATCTTCCCCGACAGTTACCAGCGCCGCCGCCAAGGGATCATCGAAGTCGTACTGCGAATGCCCGGAACAGACTGCTCTTATGGGGGCACATACAGCAGGTACTTGTCCTACGGCGAGGGACTGGCTGGCGAACTCGCGTGCCTTGCCGACGCACACGCCGAAAATTTCGCTGAGACCATTAACGATTTTCGCTGGCACTTGCAGCGACTTCGCGAAGTTGCGGACACGAAGCGCGCCCCCGTCGAGGACGATGAACTGCCGACCAACCTTGTCGGCCTGTTGGACTGTTTCTTCAAGGAACTCCGAGCAGCGAATCGAAAGGACCGGCACAGCCTTCGGTCATACGGTGCGAAGTTGATTTCAGTTGTCGGCGACATCAAGGCGTCGGCGCTCGACGCCCGAAAGTGGAAGGCGTATTCGGCGGCGCTCGACAAGGAGGTTGAGGCCGAAGTGCGGTCGCGGAGTTCAGCCCAGACTTATCGAGCCGGAACGAAACATTTCCTCCGGTGGCTCACGGCAAAGGGAAAGATCGGATCGATTGACTTGTGATCGGGACAGTTCTATGGCAGGCACGTCATCACCCACGACCGTCGCGAGCCGACAATTTTGCTCGTTTGGCGAAAATTTTAACTCTTGACAGAATGTGTATGATGCAATCGATCACCGCACTTGGGCATCAGCCCGCGATGACCGACGCGAGATTCCGGTCGGGTGTCTTTGACAACTCGCGAGGCCGAGGCAGTCAGCCGAAGAGTTTTTATTTCTTCCGTTGGCCATCGAGTTCGTCCCATATCGCCCATACGTCAGGATTCTGTGCAGCGGCGATGTCGTCGCCGGTAATCACACGCCCCTTGTGAAACAACTGGTGCAACGCGGCACACTCGTTTCTGTCCCAGTCGTCTCGGATATGCCGATGGCACAATATCCAAACGGGCGAATCGTTCTTCGTGTCGATAGCGCCGCGTTTGTCCGCATTCGCGAAGCACTCCCGAAAGGTCGGCTCGTAAACGGTTCGGAGTGAGGCGGTGTGGTTCGCGCGCCTCTCTTCTTCCAGCGGAAGATTGTCGCGGTACTCTTCCCGCATAGGTCGCGGCGCTGACGATCTCTTGTCGGCTTCGTGCTGCGCGATGTGCTTCGCTTCCGCCGCGACCGATTCCGCTTCCCGTTCCGCGAGAAACTTCGGCGTGAGAGTTTCGAGAACGTCTATCGGCGTGACGTTCGTGGGGAAGACTTTCGTGCCGACGCTATAGTCGATTTTTTTTATCTTGCCGAGCCTCCGCAGTACGGCGCGATAAGGCATGTTGCCTTCCTTGCTTGCTTTCGACGCGACAGCCAGAATGACCCGTCCGACCTGTTCGGCCCACTCCTCTTCGCTGTGCCATGCACGGCGACATGGCCAACGCTTCACGACGGCATTCAGAAAATTCGATGTTGCTTTCAGGAATCCCGCATAGATGAACAAATCGCGCAGCCAACGCTGCCAGCGAAGGAGTTCACTGGCAGTCATCCCCTCGATTCCAGATTGCCATTTGTTAAGGTGCCCCAATATCGCCTCTAGATTCGGTTTCCACAGCCCAACATTATCGAATATGAAATCAGAATTCACAAGGTCGAATAGACAATCCTGTATGGTCTGACGACTTACGCCAAGCATGTCTGCGAATCCTTTTACGGACAGGTAGCATTCGCCAGAGCGGGAGAAAGAAACAATGAGCCACAAGAGCCGGTTAGCCGTTAGGCTGATCGGCTCACCATTTTCAATGAGTGCGGGGATCGTGATGTATTGGATTCGGTCCTCTACGCCCTTCTTGTACGTCGCGGCCCAATCCGGTATAGAAACCATTCTGCCATTCTGAACGAAACCATCAGCCTTGAGTTGTTCAAGCGTGTCGCGAACCGTTGCCCAACTATGCCCGGTGGCGTTGGCGAGTTCGGCCACCGATGCACTGGGGCGAGTTGCGAGAGTGCCGACGACGGCACGAACAGATTTTTTCACACGACTTCCACGCTGAGCGCGGGCCATCCGCCCGCAGTTTAGGACGGAAAGAATTTCCTTTGCGTTCGTCATATCATCCTCCAATTCAAGTTTAGTGGTCATCATACTTCATAATAGTGCCAATCTCAATCCGCGATTGGTCACTCA
>JAKEEV010001337.1 GCA_022616395.1 Planctomycetia bacterium
AGCGATTTACAACGACCAGAACGGCCTCGTCGAAGGGAACGATCCGTTCCAGGTGGTGTGGCTCTCCGAAGACAGGCGCGAACAACTGCTTGAAGGGCTTCACCAGCGCGGAGGAGATCGCTGGCCCGCTCCGCTTGTCTTCAGCGGGAACACGTCAGCGGATTTGCCGAACAATCGCGCTTTGACGAAGCAACTTGCCTCTCCCGCGCCGGTGAAGGTGCCGACCGCGTGGCTTGGCGATGCGGTCGCGATCAAGGACCCGACCGCGGCTGCCTTCCGCGCTCTGAGCGGCACGAACTTGCTAGTGGTCGGCCAGAGTGAAGATGCCGCCCGCGCTCTGTTCGTCTCTTCGGCAATCAGTCTTTCTGCACAAAGCCCCAGCGCGAGCTTCACGATTCTCGATGGCACGCCGGAGGACGCGGAGGAGTTCGACTATTTCCGCAAACTCGCGGAGAAGCTGCCCCGCGCCAGCGCGCCGGACCGCATCGGCTTGCCCGCGGCGTTCGCGGAACTGGCCGCCGAACTCGACCGCAGGCTCAAAGCCGGCGCAGAACGTTCGCCGCGATTCCTCATGATCTTCGGCATTCACCGCTTCCGCGAACTGCGCAAGTCGGAAGACGACTACAGCTTCCGACGTGGCGAACGCGAACCAACGCCCGCCGAACAGCTCGCTATTCTCCTGCGCGACGGCCCGCTCGCCGGTATTCACGTCATCGTGTGGTGCGACTCGCTCGTGAACTTGAATCGTGCCTTCGACCGACCGCTGTTGCGCGAGTTCGCGATGCGCGTGCTCTTCCAGATGAGCGCAACTGATTCCAGCACTCTGATGGATTCGCCCGCCGCGTCGAAGCTTGGTCGGTACCGCGCGCTGTTCCTTCAGGATGAGCAGGAACGCGCGGAGAAGTTCCGCCCCTACGGATTGCCTCCCGCCGAATGGCTGGAAAGCGCCTGCGACTCACTCCGCGCACGGGTCGGGTTGAACCCAGAACCGGCGGGGGTGTAATATCCGGGCGAACGGCCGGCGTGAGCCGGCTGGTGAGAGCGACATTGTTCACCA
>JAKEEV010001338.1 GCA_022616395.1 Planctomycetia bacterium
AATTGCAGTCCGGCGATATCTCCGCGCCGCGGAAAAGGTTCGGCAGTTTGTCCGTTTTCAGCCACTTGCCGGTCTCCGCGTCCCACAAGACGAACTGCGGGTCCATGCCGATCACACCAAACAGCGTCTTGCCGTTGGCGGACAGACGGACGCGCTCCACGATCGGATCAGGAGACTCCTTCGGGTCGAGGGTGAACGTCAACACTGGCTTGCCGGTCGTGGCGTCAAGTTTGGAAGCCTGGTCACCCTTCGGCCCGGTAGTGTAAATGAACTTGCCATCCGGGCTGAAGTTCAGATGTGATGGATACGACAACCACGCAGCGGGCGCGTGCCATAACTGTTTGCCGGTGGTCGCGTCCCACATGCACAGCCGGCTGTCGTGCCCGTGGGTGGCGAACTTCTTTCCATCGGGAGACACACCGACTCCATTCACATTATCGCGGTGGCCGACATCCTGCCCCGCGAAGAGCGGCTTGCCGGTTTTGGCATCCCAACGAAGCAGGATGGACTCGTTGTAAGCGACCAGCGTCTTGCCATCGGGCGTGAACCGGCCCGGCGTGTGGCGTTTGTAGTCGTAACCTTCGGCGAAGCCCTCGAACTTGCGGATCATCTTGCCCGTTGTCGGATCCCACCAGCGGACGCCGCTCGGATCGCCGTGAAGGAGCGTTTTGCCATCCGGGGCGAAGGTCAGCCAAGTGGAGCCAGTCAAGTCGATGGAGTTATCCTCTGGACCGCTCAGGCCATCGCGGTTCTTGCCAGTCAATGGATCTGTGAACCGCCACGCGACCTTGTCCTCCACAGTCCGAGTGCATTGGACGAGCAAATCGCCGGCGTGGTTGAGCGCAAACGGGGTGAACATGTTTCCCTTGAATAGGTGATTCGCCAACTGCTCGCCGGTCGCGGTGTTCCAGAGGTGAAGTTCGGTCGTTGAAATCGCGGCGAGCCGCTTGCCATCACCGGAGAAGTTTGGGCCCGCGAAATCACTCGCGACCCCTTCCAGTTTGGTCACTTTCCCTGTTTTGATGTCGCACAGGTGAACCGTACTGATCTGCTCGACCCAGGCGACCACGGCGAGTTTGCTGCCGTCCGGCGAGAATCGGCACAACTGCGCACCCTCGATCGTGAATTTGGCGATCTCCTTCGGCTTCTCGTTTGCCACAGACCAGACGTGGACGTTAGCCGAACGTGTGGCGATGAACTTCCCATCCGGCGACACCTGCGGGTGATCCTCTCGCGGGCCGGGCGCGGGGAGCACGATCCGCGTTTCGGGCGTGTCGTCGACGTCGTTCCAACGCAGCACGATTCCGCCCGGTCCCGCGGTGACGACCGTTCCGTCTTTCTGAATGCCGAAGCTGGTGATCGGCGCGCGGTTACGCAGCGTGCCTAATCGCATGAGCGCGCCGGTCGGAAGCGGGTCGCCGTAAGGGTCGAGGCGCGCGGGCGGATCGGCCGCCGAGAGTGAAACCACGCACACACACGTCATGCAGAAGGCAATCAGGGTTCGCATGGCGTTCACTCCTTCAGGAGTCTCGCGAAGAATCTACCGGCCGCGGAAGCGATCACGTTCTTGTACGCCGTCAGCCGGTGGTCGCCGTCTTTCAAGAGTCGCAATTCCACATGAGGATAATCGACCCGGCGCGCGAAGAATAGGCTGTCACTGTCAGGAACTACTTCATCCGCCAGTCCGTGAAAGAGCAATGCGGGCGTTCGCCAACCCGCGACCAGCTTGAACGGCCGGTACTGGTCGCGTTCCTCGACAAGCCCGATGCCCAGTTCCGCGTCCACCCATTCGTTCGTGACTCGAATGCGGCCGGTTCGCTTCCACGCCTCCTGTTCGGCGGGCGTGAGTGTTTCCCAGCGTCGGTCCAGGAACCCGAATGCCGGCGCCAGCAGCACGCAACCCAGAACGCTCTCCGGGTGAAGTTTGGCGAACCACGTGGAGGCGAATCCGCCCATGCTGGAGCCAATCAGCCCCAGGCGAGTGTGTCCGCGTTCCGCGAGCCAGGTACGAATCGTCACGAGGTCTTCGACGAGTCGGCTGGCGCGCAGTTCGTGCAGCTCACTGCTGGAATCGCCGTGACTGCGGAAGTCGAACGCGGCGAACGTCCATCCGCGACGCGCGCATTCATCGCGGACGGCTTCGGATTTCTCGCCTCCTCGGTGGCTTCCGAACCC
>JAKEEV010000231.1 GCA_022616395.1 Planctomycetia bacterium
GACGTCGCCACTGCGGTGACGAAGGGCGATCTCACTCGGACGATCGACGTCGAAGCGCAAGGCGAAGTGTTGTCCCTGAAGGACACGATCAACCAGATGATCGCGAACCTCAAGGACACGACACAAACCAACAAAGAGCAGGACTGGCTGAAGACGAACCTCGCGAAGTTTTCGCAGATGATGCAAGGACAGCGATCGCTCGAATCACTGGCACAGCTGATCATGAGCGAGCTGACACCACTGGTATCAGCGCAACACGGCACGTTCTTCGTCACCGAATTGGAGCGCGGCGGCGAGAGGCCGGTGTTGAAATTGTTGTCCTCGTACGCGTTCAAACATCGGAAGACAGTGTCCAACCGCTACGAGCTCGGCGAAGGTCTCGTCGGACAGTGCGCCTTGGAGAAGAAGACGATTTTGGTGGAGCAAGTTCCGCCAAACTATGTCCACATCAACTCTTCCATCGGCGAAGCGGCACCGCGAAATATCCTTGTTTTGCCGGTTCTCTTCGAAGGGACGATCAAGGGCGTCATCGAATTGGCCTCCTTCCAAGGGTTCGGCCAAATTCACATCACGTTCCTCGAGCAGTTGATGATGTCGATCGGCGTCGTGTTCAACATGATCGCCGCGTCGACGCGTACCGAAGAATTGCTGGAAGAGCTCAAAGGCTCGAACGTCGAGCTCGAGAAGCGGACCGCCGAATTGGAAGACAAAGCGGCGCTGCTCGAAGACAAAAACCGCGAAATCGCGCAAGCGTCGGCCTCGCTCGAAGAAAAGGCGAAGCAGCTCGCGCTGGTTTCGAAGTACAAGTCCGAATTCTTGGCGAACATGTCGCACGAATTGCGGACACCGTTGAACAGCTTGTTGATCCTGGCGAAGATTCTCGCCGACAACCCGGAAGGTACTTTGTCCGGGCAACAGGTCGAATACGCGCGAACGATTTACAGCGCGGGCAACGATCTGTTGGCGCTGATCAGCCAGATCTTGGATCTCTCGAAAATCGAGGCCGGAAAGCTGCAGATCGAGACCGAGGAAGTTCCGATCACGGACGTCGGCGAGTTCGTCTCGTCGAACTTCGGCCAGATCGCAGAGCAGAAGAACCTGGAGTTCAACATCGTCGTGGCGCCGGACGTGCCGCGGCAGATCGCGACCGACTCGCAGCGCTTGAAGCAAATCCTCAAGAACTTGCTGTCGAACGCGTTCAAGTTCACCGATCAAGGAAAGATCGAACTGTCGATCTTCCGCGTGAAGAACACCGCCGCGTTGACGCGAGATACTTTGCTCCGCGCAAAGGGTGTCGTCGCATTTGCGGTGAGCGACTCGGGTATCGGCATTCCGGAAGACAAACAGCAACTCATCTTCGAAGCGTTCCAACAAGCGGACGCGTCGACGTCGCGCATGTACGGCGGAACGGGCCTCGGTCTCACGATCAGCCGCGAATTGGCGCACCTCCTGGGCGGCGAAATCGCCGTGAAGAGCGCGCC
>JAKEEV010000232.1 GCA_022616395.1 Planctomycetia bacterium
CGCGCGAGTCAGTGAGCGAGACTGGCCCGCGGCTCTGGAGGCCATCCGAGCCTCACTCGCTGATGTTCCCGATGTTCAACACTGGTTCGACGAGGAGTTGGCTCACTCGCCTTACTCCCCACCAGATCCGCCGAGACTGCGTCCCACACGGTTGGGCTTTGATGACGAGTTCCTGTACCTGGACGCCTCCGCATTCGGCGTCCGCGATGTCGCGGGTGCCTCAGAGCTTTGCGAGAGACTGCTGAACTACAAGCGGGAAGGAGTCCGGTTCCGACAAGAGTCGGGAGACGGCGGAGACATCATGACGGAGCTTCAGGCGAAGGAAGCCCTCATTCAGCAACTGCACGCGGCCGGTCAAGAGCTACGAGAACTCAGTCAAGCGCTGAGTCGGCAACTCGAAGAGAAAGAAGTTGAACTCCAGCGGCAGTATCGTGCCAATGGCGTTCAACAGGAACAGATCGAGCAACTCACCACAGCGCTCAAAAGCCGTCGCGGTTTTCTCGGTCTGTTGTGAAACATGGATATGCCTCCTCGCTGAGTCGGACGCATACCGATCCGGTCTCAATAGCCCACCGCGGCTCCGTCCTTGCGGGCTTCGCTTCCTCCGAGCAGCACGCCGGTCTTTGGGTTGATCAGAATCCCCTGATAGCCCCCGCTGTTGACCCTCACCCGTTCGACCACATGCCCGCGGCTCTCCAACTCCTTGACCACTTCATCCGGAATGCCGGGTTCCGCGCGGATCGTACCTCCCTTCGGCTTCTCCGGTGTGCCGGTGGGTGTCGCTGAACCCATGTGCTCGACGCGCGGAGCTTCACCCGCGGCCTGCACATTCATGCCGAAATCGAGCAAGTTGACGAGAACCTGCACGTGTCCTTGCGGTTGCATGTCGCCGCCCATCACGCCAAACGTGAAGAACGGCTTGCCGTCCTTGGTCACCATCGCGGGGATAATCGTGTGGAAGGGACGCTTGCCGGGTTCGAGTTTGTTCGCGTGGTTTTCATCCAGCGCGAACAGACATCCGCGATTCTGGATGCCGAACCCAGTGCCCGGAGCCGCGAGTCCGGAGCCGAACCCCATGTAGTTGCTCTGAATCAGCGACACGCAGTTGCGGTCCTTGTCTACCACGCACAGATAGATCGTCTCCGAGTTGCTCAGCTTCGGGTCGCCTGCGGGGATATTGGTGAGCGCCTTCTTTGGGTTGAGGAGCTTTCCGCGCTCCTTGGCGTATTCCTTCGAGATGAGTTCCTTCACCGGCACTTTGGCGAACACCGGATCGGCGTAGAACTTCGCGCGGTCGGCGAACGCGAGCTTCTTCACTTCAACGAGTAAGTGCCAGTAATCGGACGAGGTCGGCCCCATCTTCTTGAGGTCGTAGGGTTCGAGGAGATTGAGCATCTGAAGAGCCGCGATTCCCTGACCCGGAGGCGGAATCTCCCACACGTCATATCCGCGATAGGTCGTCTTCACCGGCTCGACCCATTCGGACTTGTGATCTTCAAAGTCCTTCATCGAGAACAGCCCGCCGACCTTGTCGGAGAGCGCAACGAGATTCTTCGCGATCTCGCCCTTGTAGAACGCATCGCGTCCGCCGGTTGCAAGGAGCTGATAGGATTTCGCCAGGTGCGGGTTCTTGAAGAGTTCGCCTGCTCGCGGTGGTCTTCGGCCGCCCTTGCCATCGGGAACCAGGAAGGTTTCGCGCAAGCCCGGATCGGCCGCGAGCTTCTTCTGCGATCCCTTGAAGTGACCGGCGATCACCTCCGGCACCACCACTCCTTCTTCCGCGTAAGCGATGCTCGGCGCGAGCAGTTCCTTGAAGTCTTTCGTGCCGAACTTTCTGCGAAGTTCGTCCCAGCCATCGACGCAACCGGGCACGGACCAACTCAGCGGCCCTTTCGTCGGGATGTCCTTCAGGTTCTTTTCCTTGAAGTACGCCAGCGTTGCTTTGCCCGGCGCGCGACCGCTGGCGTTGAGGCCGTAGAGCTTCTTCGTCTTCGCATCGTAGACGATGGCGTAGAGGTCTCCTCCGATGCCGCAACTCGTCGGCTCCATGAGTCCCATCGCTGCGCTTGTCGCAATGGCGGCATCGACCGCGTTGCCGCCCTTCTTCAGCACATCCAACCCGACTTGAGCCGCGAGCGGGTGGCTTGTGGCAACGATACCGTTATTGGCAACCGTGACCGAGCGCCCAGCCTTACCTGGCTGAGCCGTCGGTCGATCCGCGGGGAGAAGCAATGGAGTCATGAGTAGCGCAAGGGCGCAGGTAAAGAGGCAGCGCGTGAGCATGGGACACCTCGATTGTCGAACCGCCGGGTCAGGGCACTAACTATACAATTGTGCGCATTCCGGGCATCGTTGTCGCGGCGCTTTTGGCGTAGATTGCCAACTGGGGGGTGTGGCAATGTTGGCTATCTGGCAATCTTTGGAGCGTCCTCCGTCCCTCGCCTGACAACAGATGTCAAACGTGCGAGACGACAGCAAGGGAAGGTTAGGTGAGAGCGAGAGTTCGAGCGAATTCCGGCCCGCGCCAGTCACAACCGAATCGTGC
>JAKEEV010000233.1 GCA_022616395.1 Planctomycetia bacterium
CATCTTGATATTCACGGGGAGCGTGTTGTTGGTCTTTCGGTACGCCGCGATTGCGCCGAGTTGCGCGGAGATTGCGCCCTTGTCGTCGGCTGATCCGCGTGCGAACAGCCGACCGTCGCGCCGAGTGAGTTTCCACGGGTCGCTTTGCCACTGTTCGACAAAGTTGACCGGTTGCACGTCGTGGTGTGCGTAGAGAAACACAGTGGGCTTGCCGGGTGCTTCGAGCCACTCGCCGTATGAGTAAGGAAGCGATTGTCCAACGCGCAGAATATCGACGTTGTGCAGCCCCGCTTGCCGCATTTGATCGCAAGTGAGCTTGGCGGTGCGGTCGATTTCGGGATTATGTTCGCCGTCGGTGCTGATGCTCTGGATGGCGACCAGTTCCGCCAGCCCGTGAACGATGTCTTCGTGATGCTTCGGCAGCCAGTCGAGTGCTTGTTGCATGGATAACTCCTCCTGTGTTCCGGTGCCTACACTCTACCGGTCAGACGGGTCAGGGTAAACCCGCGCGGATATGCTAAGACTCAGCAACCCCTCCCCCACCGGGGGAGGGGCTTGCTCCCCCTTCCCTTGTTAGGGAAGGGGGTTGGGGGTTAGGTTCTTCACATCACCCTCGGAGGCGCGCGATGTCCAACTCCCCTTCCCCGATGGCCAGCGAACTGGCGTTCCGCGCGAAGTTCCTTCGGATCGCGTGCCTGGTCAACATCGTGCTATTCGTGTTGCTTATTGGTGGTGGAGCAGCGCTACTGACGACAGTCGCTCGGGCCACCGGAGCAAGTACCGCGGCCGATGACGAGAAGGAGCTGCGTGCCGTACTCGATGCCCAGGTGAAGGCGTGGAACAAGGGCGATCTCGATGGCTTCATGGCCGGCTACTGGAACAACGACGAGCTGTCGTTCATCTCCGGAGGAGATATCACCTTCGGCTGGAAGAAAACGAAGGAGCGTTACGTGAAGCGCTACCAGGCCGACGGCAAGGAGATGGGCAAGCTCAGCTTCAGCGAGTTACACGTGGAGACCTTCAGCCCCAACGCGGCGATGATGCGCGGAAAGTTCGAGTTGGTGTTCGAGAAGGAGAAGGACGACAAGAAGAAGACTGCTCGCGGCCGATTCACGCTGATCCTGAGGAAGTTCCCCGACGGCTGGAAGATCACCCACGACCACACTTCGGCGGAAGAGAAGAAGTGAAAATCGGTCGGGCCGGCGAACTTCGGGGACGCTGCCAACCCCGCCGATCAACCGGCCCGACACAGTCGCTCCCACACGAGAGGAGACGCTGCCTGACTGCTCCCCTCACCCTCTACCGATGCGCGCCAAAACCCAATTATTGCCTCGTGAGCCAACTTTTTCCCTTGCAGACCCACCCCGAACGCGCATTATCAGTTCCAACGATCCGCCCTTCAACCCTTGTCGGACGCTGCCATGAATACATTCACTCGCCGGTCATTTCTTGCTACCAGCGCTCTGGTTTTATCAGGGGGCTTACGCCCCCCGCTCGCCAAGAGCGCTGATGAAGTCGCGAAGTTCAAACTCGGTCTGGTTACTTACAACGTCCCGAAGGACTGGGACTTACCCACACTCTTGAAGGTGTGCAAGCAAGTGGGAGTCGCGGCCGTGGAGTGTCGCACCACTCACAAGCACGGAGTTGAACCAACCCTCAACGCCGATCAGCGCAAAGACGTGAAAAAGATGTTCGCGGACTCCGGCGTGGTGTTCTGGGGCTGCGGAAGTGTCTGCGAGTTCCAGTCCACCGATGCGGCCGTGGTCAAGAAGAACGTCGAGGAATGCAAACGGTTCGTGAAACTCGTTCAAGACATCGGAGGCAAGGGCGTGAAGGTGCGTCCCAACGGCGTGCCGAAGGACGCGGATCAAAAGAAGACCTTCGAGCAAATTGGCAAAGCGCTTCAGGAATGCGGGAAGGCCGCGAGCGACGCGGGCATTGAAATCTGGGTCGAAGTTCACGGCGCGATTACTGCTCTTCCGAAAAACATGCGAGCGATCATGGACGCATGCGGACACAAGTCCGTCGGCGTGTGCTGGAACTCCAACGGCACCGACCTTGAGAACAAATCGGTCTCGGCCGGCTTCGAGTTGCTCAAAGGGTTCATCAAGTCGTGCCACATCAACGATCTGGAAAACGACGCGAAGGGAACTTACCCTTACCGCGAGCTATTCAAGTCGCTCCGCGGCATCGGTTACGACCGCTACACGCTCTGCGAAGTCGGTAAGTCTTACAACGTGGATGAAGGGATCGAGTACCTCAAAAAGTACAAGACACTCTGGGAACAGTTGGTGAAGGGATGACAGCCGGAGGACGGCCTTTCTGAGCCGTCTGTCTTTGCTCGGCAGGAGTCCAGAGAAGAATGTGAGTATTGGGTGGGAGGTTTTTCTCGTAGCTCGACTCGACTCGGAGAGTCGAGCTACGATCTGTCAAAATTACAACTCTCCTCCGCCACCTGATTAGGTGAACCGACGACGTCAGTCGCCGGGTGGAGCGAAGCACCCGGCGACTGATGTCGTCGGTTCGCCAAGTCAACGCCCCACAGCGAACATCAGTTTCCCATTCACAACCACCGCGAATTCGGGTTCGGTAATCGCTTCGCTGGGCAAGAGGCGCATAGCTCGAACGTCGTGGAGCCTGCGCACGCCAGCTTGGAAGTCGGGAATCGTCAGTTCGGGGAACTTCACACACACCGCGTGAAACAGTTCTGGGAACGTGCAGTCGCTCGATGCGCCGGTGGAGCTTCGTTTGTCCAGATACTCCAGCGCTTCGATTGCCCACGGCACCACGCGAGCCACCGATTCGCCCACGACGGGGCTATTCGTCTCCGCACGACGCAACGCAGCCTCGACACGTTTCGTGAGGTCATCGAGCCGGGCCAACATCGCGCTTGCTTGTTCCGAAAAGCGCGCGGAGAGCGCGGAAACCTCCTCTTTTGCTTCGCTCATCCATTCGGGGATGCCTGTGCGTGTCGCGTGCAGAACGCTTTTCAGTTCGCGCAAGATGGATCG
>JAKEEV010001339.1 GCA_022616395.1 Planctomycetia bacterium
ACGCCCGTCGGGCAGCGTGCGCACCGGCGGTACCAGGTCCGCGTTCCGCACGAACACGGCGTTCAGGTCGTTCGAGTAGATCCCTTCGAGCGTACCCAGGAACCCGTTACCCAGTTGCTGATCGATCGCGAGGTTGGTGGTCCACACCTGGGGCCACTCGAACTCCGGGTCCATGGCGTTCAGGTCGAACGACTGCTTGAGGATCGCATCGCCCGCTGTGACGATGGTATCCGCGGACGGAAATCCGGGCGCGGGAAGGTTCGGGTTCTGTCCCGGATTCGAGATGTTGTTGCCGACCCAGACGAACGGCACCCGACCGGTAAACAAGCCAGTTCCGCCGCGGATCTGCGTCCTGCGGTCGCCCACCGCATTCCAGTTGAACCCGATCCGCGGCGAGAACAGCACCTTCGTGCCGGGGAGCTGGCTCTGATCCACGGTTTCCGGGTTTCCGCTCTCGTCCAGCGCGGTGAGGCCGCGGGAGAAGGGATTGTCCACCGGATCCGTGAAGTACATCGGAAAGTCCGCCCGGAGCCCGTAGGTCAGGTTGAACCTCGGAGCGACGACGAACTCGTCCTGGGCGTACACCGACAGCTGCCCCACGTCGATGTTCTCGCCCTTGAACGGGCCGGTACCAATGTAGGAATTGAAATCCAGCTGGTCCGGATTGTTCGGGTCGGTCGCGTCAAAAAACTCCTGGACCGAGTTGAAGGTGCCGCCGCCCAAGAAATCGAGGAAGAACGGAAGCTGGAAGAGCCCGTGCCGGAAAAGATTGAAGGAATTGAAGAAGGAAAACTTCTCGAAGTTGGCGCCCAGCGTGACGGCGTGCCTGCCTCGGAACCAGGTGAAGTTGTTGGTGAACTGGAGCACGTCCTGGTCCAGGACGTTGTGGATCGAGAACGGCTCGTGGCCGGCGGTGGTGAACGTCACGCCGCCTTCCGCGATCTCGATCGTCGGAAAGTCCGCGCTGAACGGCGCGCGGTTGTCGCGGAACCGGTTGTAGCTGGCGAAGAACCGGTTGGCGAACCCGGTCGAGCGGCTGTTGAGCTCGAACGCGAACGAGTTCAGGTCGTTGTTGATGCCGTACCCCGAGTTCCGGAACGGGAGGCTGCTCTCGTTGGGGCCGCGGCCCGAGTTGAAGGCGCTGAGCACGAAGGGGTGCGGCGGGTTGTCGCGCTTGGCGTCCAGGAAGTTCCAGCGGAAGGTCAGGTTGTTGTTCT
>JAKEEV010001340.1 GCA_022616395.1 Planctomycetia bacterium
GCTTCTTCCCAGGAAATTCGCGTAAATTTCCCCTCGCCCTTGCGACCCGCTCGCTTCATCGGATAGAGAAGCCGATCCGGGTGATAGACGCGGTCGAGGTAATTGGCGACTTTCTGACAAAGAAATCCCCGAGTGAAAGGATGATCCTTGTCCCCGCGTAAGTCCACTGCGCGGCCGGTCGAGGAGTCCACGGTCACCACCATGCCGCAGGTATCCGGGCAGTCGTGCGGGCAGACAGCCTTCACGGTCGCAAGAGCATGCCGCATAGTAGTTCCCTCTTACCATCTGTTGCGGTTATCATACAGTTAGCTTTTTCCTCTGGCGTGGTGGGCGGAGTCGCTCAACTCTGGTGACGGCACTGCTCAGAAGTCGCCGAGATTGAATTCGGGCAAAATATGAATCGCTCTCTTGCTCATCCCTTCCACGCCGATCAGAGTATCTGGCATGATCCCGCTGAGCGGCCATCGCTCCGGCACCAGCGGGTTCGCACCGGGTCGCACCGGGCGTAAGGATCGCAACATGCCGGCACCGGCCTCCGTCGCAGAGTTCCTGGAACTGGTTCGCAAAAGCGGGCTGATTCCAGAACCCAAGCTGGACGAACACCTCAGCCGGCTTCGCGCCAGCGGTACGTTCCCACAACTGATGGATCACGCGGCCAACCAACTCGTTCGAGACGGGCTGCTCACGTTCTTCCAGGCCAAGCAACTCAAACTCGGCCGCTACAAGCGATTCACGATCGGATCGAAATACCGGCTCCTGGAACTCATCGGGGCCGGCGGCATGGGGGCCGTGTATCTGTGCGAACACACGCTCATGAAGCGGCTCGTCGCCCTCAAAGTGTTGCCCGTCGAGAAACTCGACGATCAGTCGAACCTCGATCGCTTCTACCGAGAGGCGCGAGCGGTCGCGGCACTCGATCACCCGAACATCGTGCGTGCTTACGACATCGACCAGTACGACAAGCTGCACTTCCTCGTCATGGAGTATGTGGACGGAACCAGCCTCCAGGAGATCATCGCCCGCTACGCTCTGGAGAAGAAACTCTACGACCCAATCCGTGCCGCTCACTACACCGCTCAGGCGGCTGTGGGGATGCAACACGCCCACGAACTGGGCATGGTTCACCGCGACATCAAGCCGGGAAACTTGCTGCTCGACCGAAGTGGGGTCATCAAGGTTCTCGACATGGGCCTGGCTCGGTTCTTCAACAAGGCTCAAGACAGTGTCACGGAGAAGTACGACGACAAGTGCGTGCTCGGCACCGCGGATTATCTCGCTCCCGAGCAAGCCGTCAGCAACGTGGTCGATGTTCGCGCGGACATCTACTCGCTCGGAGGCACTCTCTACTTCATGTTGACCGGCCAGACGCCATTCCCCGATGGCACCATCGCGGCCAAGCTCGTGGCTCACCAGACACGTGAACCGCGCGCTGTCGACTCCATTCGCCCCGACGTTCCGCCAGGCATCATCGCGGTGCTTCGGAAAATGATGGCGAAGGATCCCGCGGACCGCTATCAACAACCGATTGAAGTCGCTGAAGCTCTGGCCGAGTGGACCGATCAACCGATCCCTCCTCCGCCAGAACGGGAAATGCCCGCGCTCTGTCCACTGGTGCAAGCACTGGCCGGACCTTCAACCGATCGATCGGGTGTATCAACTCCACTGGCTCGTGCTTTGTTCGGCCCGGGGCGCGGAGTGTTTACGCGCACTGGTGGCAGTTCAGCGAACATCCGCGAGCGCCCCTCAGCTTCCAACACAGCCAGCGTGGTTCCGTTCCCTGTTCCCGCCACCACCGGGAAATCCAATCCGAGATACCAGCGCGAAGCGACCGTTCCCGTGGGCGGTCCGGTGTCCACGGGCCGAGCAAGCGCTTCCCCAACAACTCCAGTCCCGTCAGGCGTTGAGCCGGTTCCCCGAGTCGCGAAGAAAGCGCCAACTCCGCTCGATGCTCCCGCTCCCGCGGTCGCTCTGACACACGCCCGCCGCATTTGGCTGTATGTTCTCGTCGGGGTGCTGATTCTGGCTTTGGTCGCGGTTGCCGCGACGACGGCCTACATGATTGGCAAGGCGAACAAGTCCGCGACCCCCAGTAATCCCGACCGCGCTCTGGTCCCCGACCAGATCGACAACGACCCCATGCCTGGCCCCGCCGACAAAATCCACCCCCCAGCCCAGGCCAAGGAAGGCGAAGTCCAAACAGTCGAACTCAGTGTGGTTTCAGCCAGCGGAACGGCCACCCTCGACCTGAACTCCTCGGTGAATTTCCAATCACCGAGTAACTTCACTGTTCGCATCTCGGCCAATTACTTCCAGACTGCCGGCGACCCGGCGCAGGGGCAGGCGCTCCACACCAGGACGAAGCAGGAGTTTGAAGGGAAAACAATCCGCGCTCGCGGAAAGATTCTGCGTGACCCGCGGCACAAAACGCTCTATCTGGAAGTGCGTTCGCCTAAACACATCGTGATCGTCGGCGACCAGTGATTCCCGGATTTCCTTCTCTTTCTGTCCGTCGGTTGCCCTGTCGAGATGCTCACGACGTGAGCATTTCTTTGGTGAACCGCGA